>CAXMLR010000522.1:0-6023 GCA_964194275.1 uncultured Solirubrobacterales bacterium | reverse complement strand
CCCGCCACAACGATGTTCTCGAGGGCCCGCGCGAGCTCGTTTCCGCGGTCGGCCAGCCGGTCGAGATGAAGCGTTCGCGCAAGGAGACCTTCTGCTGCGGGGCCGGCGGCGCCCACATGTGGATGGAGGAGCGCGCCAGCCCGATCAATCAAGAGCGCGTGCGCGAGGCGGCGGAGACGGGCGCCGAGACGCTCGCAGTGGCCTGTCCGTTCTGCACGGTAATGCTCGACGACGGAGTGCAGAGCACCGGGGATGACCTGCGGGTGGTGGACGTGTCCACCCTCTTGGTCGAGGCGATGGAAGACTACTAGGGTCGCTTCGCGACCTGGTGGCTACTCGATGACGCGGACCTCGGCTCGCGTCGATCGCCGCAAGCGACGCGCGGCCGGATGGCCGGCGGCCGAGAGCCGATGTCTGGGCAGGAGCACGAGCTCGAACCCGCTCGCCGTGACCCATTCCTCCAGCGGCGGATCGCGTTCGTCGGCCAGAACCTTGAACGTGGCGCCGGCCCCAGCGGCCCAGACCTGCTCCCGTGCGGAGCGCAGTTCGGACTCGGCCTGCTCCCGCGCCGCACAGTTGTAGGGCTCGGCACTCGGACCGCAGCGGTGGCTGGGCGAGACCTGGGGAGCCAGCGTTACCACCGTTAGTTCGGCGGCTCCGGCCGCTGCCGCCACGCCCTCGCGCAGCGCGCGAGCGCCGGTGGCGTTGGGCTCGAACAGAACGAGGATGCGGGTCGCGTCGATTCCCAAGGTCGAAGAGCGACTCTACGCGCTAGCGGGCCGGTGCTCGATTCGCGGCCGGGCCGGTGGCGTTCGGTAGATAAAGATTGCCTCATGAAATTGGGCTCCGGCAGGACCGCAACGTCCGTGCGTTGAAGGGGAAAGGGTCTGGTCGGGCTCGCGCCTCGCGACGACGCACAGCATGACCCCTCGTAACGCCAACTCAGCGATCTCACGCTTCGAGGCCCGAGCCCTCGACTACGACTACGCGGAACCGATCCCACGGGCTCCTCGGCGCAGAGCGCCGGCTACGGTTCCCGCGCGTGCGCGGCCGGGCCGGCGCGCGAGGCCGGCCCGGCCGCGGGTCACGGCCCGCACCCGTCGGCGCCGGATCGTCGTCATGGCTGCGGTGCTGCTGCTGTTCGATGCGTGTGCATCATTCGCCGGCACGATGATGCACAGCTCCAACGTGCCGTTCGGCGTGCGCAGCGTCGAGTGGCTGCGAGACAACGGCGCCGCCTGGCTGGTCTCCGATGTCGAGCGGCTGTACTACTCGATCAGCGCCCCGTCGACGGGGGGTGCGGCGCTGAAGGCTCTGCCGAGCGTCGGCGTGGCTGCGGCCTCGACGACCTCGGCCTACCTGCCATCGGCGGTTGCGCCGGTGATCACGCCGGCGCTGGCGGGCGAAGGCGTGTGGAGGCGAACGGGACCGCTGGTCCTCGGCGGACCCCCGATCCTCGTCACCACCTTCAGGCCGGATCCGAGCTATCCCGAAATGGTGGCCGGCGTCGCCTGGATCGATCGGACACGAGCCTGGACGCAGCTGTACCCTGGTCGCTACGAGCCGACCAGCGGTCCTGGCGCGCGCCCGGCGCAGGTCCCGCCGGCGCTGAGAGCTCACCTTCTGGCGACGTTCAACAGCGGCTTCAAGCTGCAGGATTCAGGGGGCGGCTTCGTCGCCTTCGGTCACACCTACGCGCCGCTGCACGACGGCATGGCAACGTTCGTCCGGATGCGTGACGGCACTGCGGACATCCGCAGCTGGGCCGGGGGCCCGACCCCCGGCCCGGAGGTTGAGTTCGCCCGCCAGAACCTGCCGTTGATTCTTGAGGGCGGGCAGCTGAACCCGAGCCTCAGCAACGGCGCGCTCTGGGGTGCGACGCTCGGCAATGCGGTACGCGTCTGGCGCTCCGGCGTCGGGGTCGACGCCAGGGGCAACATCCTCTACGCCGCGGCCGACAGCCAGACCGCGTCCAGCCTGGCCCAGGTCCTCCAGCGCGCGGGCGCCGTCAGGGCGATGGAGCTTGACATCAACTACGAGTGGACGACATTCAACTTCTTTGGTGCCGCTAACGCGGGGAGCCCGGCGAAGCTGCTGCCCGGTATGAGCCGCGACAGCACGCGCTATCTCACCCCCGACGACCGGGACTTCTTCGCCGTCTACGCGCGCAACGGCTGACGCGACGCATCAACGAGCAGCGTCTCCAGCTGGCGCTCGAGGCGCTCGGTTCCCACCACCTGGGTCTCCAGCGGCAATCCGATCTGCGCCGCCGCACGCTCAGCGGCCGCGTGCGTGGCAGCCGTCGGCCGCTGGGCGAGCCAGACCACGCGGGTGTAGTTGCGGAAGTATTCCTCGCGCAGATCTGGGTGGCGATCGAGGCCCAGCTCGCGCACGACCGTGTGCTCGAACGTGCGGGCGAGGAAGTCGGTGAGGAAGTAGGTGCCGGGTTGCTCGGCCAGCGCGTCACGAACCTCCTCGCGCGCGAACACGTCGTAGCAGTGCTCACCCTCGAGGCGGCGGATGGCGAAGCGCTTGAGCACGGCATCGATCGCCCCGTAGGAGCCGCAGTCCCCGTAAGCGACCGCCACGCTGTCGTAACGCTCACGCAGCTCACGGAGCTCACGCTCGAGTTCGGGGGCGATCCGGTCAGGCCGGTTGTGCAGCAACGCGGGCACGGGGTGGACGTCGATGTCCCAGCCGCGCCGGCGCGCGATTAGCCGCACATCGGCCGCCAGTGCGCCGCAGGCGATGACCGCAGCGCTCATCCGGGAAACGCCAGCTGGTCGATGAACAGGTCGTTGAAGTCCGCGCGGCCGGACAGCTCGACGTATTCGACCTCACGCAGGATCGACTCCGCCTCGGCGCGCTCGCGCAGCGACAGTGCGGCGATCTTCGCGCCCTCTCCGGCGACGTTGCCGGCGGAGACGATCCGGGGCAGTGCCAGCTTGGGGACGAGGCCGATGCGCACGGCGCTGATCGGCGTCAGGAAGGCGCCGAAGCTGCCGGCCAGCAGCACCTGCGTGATGTCCTGCGGCTGTACGCCGAGGTCCTTGACGAGGATCTGCCAGCCGGTGGCGATCGAGGCCTTGGCGAACTGCAGCTCACGGACGTCGCGCTGAGATAGGAACACGGAAGCGGCGGGGTCCGGGCCGCGCCAGTGCAGCACGAATACCCGCTCTTCGCCGATCTTGGTCAGGCGCGTGGCGAGCGCCGGAAACAGCTCCGCGGCCTGCTCGTCGGGGATGAAGCGACCGGAGTGATCGAGCAGGCCGCTGCGCACCAGCTCGGCCACCGCGTCGACCAGGCCCGAGCCGCACATCCCGATCGCTTCGGTGTCGCCGATCACCTGCAGGGTGAGCGCATCCCCATCGACCTTCACTCCCTCGATCGCTCCCTCGGCGGCCCGCATGCCGCATTTGATCTGAGCTGCCTCGAAGGCGGGACCGGCTGGGGCTGCAGTGGCCAGCACCCGCTCGTTGGAGCCGAGCGCGATCTCGCTGTTGGTGCCGACATCGATGAACAGCCTCAAGCGCTTGTCGCGGGTCAGCCCGGTGGCCAGCATCCCGGCGACGATGTCCCCGCCCACGTACGCCCCCAGCGACGGGAACACGAAGGCGGGGGCGCGCGGATGAACCTCGACGCCGAAGTCGGTCGCCGTCGCGGGGGGGAAGGTGTGGGTGGCGACGACGA
Organism: uncultured Solirubrobacterales bacterium; assembly: GCA_964194275.1. Lineage (GTDB taxonomy): Bacteria > Actinomycetota > Thermoleophilia > Solirubrobacterales > Solirubrobacteraceae > Palsa-465. The sequence goes on along the minus strand of CAXMLR010000522.1, from coordinate 2,333 downwards.
ACGGAGCCATCGACAGCGGCTCGGGGTCGATGCCGAGCGCGAGCTGCATCATCGTCACGTTCCCGCACACGGTGATCTCGTACACCTCACCCGGATCAACCGCACCCTCGACGCACACCTCGCCGACCAGCTCCGCCATCGTCTCGTGCGCCCGCTCTCGCAGCGCGCCCAGCGCGTGGTCGTCCATCATCGTCGCGGAGATCCGGGTGATCACGTCGGCGCCGTAGGGCTGCTGGCGGTTGAGCATCGAGCGCACGGCGAGGGGCTGACCGCTGTCGAGATCGAGCAGGGTCGCGACGACGGTGGTGGTCCCGAGATCGAACGCCACCGCAAACCGGCGCGCGGTGGTATCCCCGGGCTCGAGATCGATCAGCTCCTCGTCGCAGACGACCGCGGTGACGTCGAAGTTCGACGCGCGCAGCGTCTGGCCGAGCGTCCGGAGCAGCGCCACCGAAGTCGTCGGCTCGAGGTCGTCGATCCCGTCGAGCACGCGCTGCAGATCTGGTCGCTGGTCCTCCATGGTCGGCTCCTGCAGCACCAGGTGGCGCTTCTGGACCGACGGGCGCAGGATCACGTGACGTCCGACTCCGACCATCGCCGCCTTCGGCCGGGTCTGCAGCGGCGGCACCTCGATGACGAGATCGACGCGGGCCGGCGCACGGCAGGCCAGCCGCCAGCCGTCGCGCAGCTCGTCGCCGGTGAACGCGCGCGGGTCGACGCTGGAGATCGGCATCTCGCCGGAGACGATCCTGACCTTGCACTTCTTGCAGGTGCCGTGGCCGCCGCAGGTCGAGTCGATCGCGATCCCGTTCCAGCTGGCGGCATCGAACACCGGCGTCCCGCTCGGGACACGGACCTCGGTGCCGTCGGGCAGGAAGCGCAGGCGTACCCGCTGAGCGCCGTCGGACGGCTCGGGCTCGAGCTCGCTCGAGAGCAGCGGACTTGCCCTACGTGGCGTCGGCGTGCTCACGGGGCGGCCGCGGTCTCCCGCTCCGCCGCCTGCCGCGCGCGATGAGCCGCGATCCAGCTCGCACCCCACGGGTCGTGGCCGAGCAGCAGGTCGGCGGCCCGCACGCTCTGGACGCAGACCTCGGCGGTGGACATGATCGCGCTGGTCAGGCCAGCGGCCATGGCCATGGGGAGGAAGGCGGCGTTGAGCACGTGACGCTGTGGCAGCCCGAAGGAAACGTTCGAGGCACCCAGACACATGTTGACGCCCAGCTCGTCCCGGATCAGGCGCATCGTGGCCAGCGTCGTGCTGACGGCCTCGGTGTCCGCGCCGACCGTCATCGCGAGCGGGTCGATCACGATGTCCTCGGGGCCGATCCCGAAGTCGTGGGCGGCGCTGACGATCTTTCGAGCGAAGCCGAGCCGCTGCTGCGGTGTCTCCGGGATGCCGGTCTCGTCGTTGACCAGCGCGATCACCGCCGCGCCGTGGTGGGCGACGAGCGGCAGGATCTCCTGCAGCCGATCGTCTTCCGCGGTGACCGAGTTGACCAGGGCCCGCCCCTCATAGACGGACAGGCCCGCCTCAAGTGCTTCGATCACCGACGAGTCGATGCAGATCGGCAGATCGACCGCGTCTTGGGCGGTACTGAGCATCGCCTTGAGCAGCTCGGGTTCGTCGACCAGCGGGATCCCGGCGTTGATGTCGAGCATGTCGGCGCCGGCCTGCGCCTGGTTGACGGCGTCGAGCGTGACGGTCGACAAGTCCCCGGCACGCAGCTCCTCGGCGAAGCGCTTGCGTCCGGTCGGATTGATCCGCTCGCCGATAATGCAGAACGGCTGCTCGGCCCCGATGGTGACGGTCCTAGACCGCGACCGAAGCACTGTATCCATTGGATTCCCTTTCGACTCGGGGCGGGATGCCCAGGCGTTGGCACAGTTTTGCGATGCCCGCGTCCTTGCGGAATGAGATGAAGTGAAGGCCCGCGACGCCGGGTTGGAGCAGCGCGTGGGCGGCCAGCTCGTAGGCGATGTCGAAGCACTCGGCTTCAGGATCGGCCGCGTTCTCGACGCGCGCGACGGTCTCGGGCGGGACGTCGATTCCGGGGACGCTGGTGGCCACGAACCGCATCCCGCCGACCGTGCGGAGAATGCAGATCGAGGGGATCAGCGCGAGCCGCTGACTCAGCCCGGTGTCGAATGCGGTGTGCATGAACCGCTCAAGCAGCTGAGGCCGGTAACAGATCTGGAGTTGGAGAAAGCGCGCGCCGGCGTGCGCCTTCTTGGCCGCGCGCCGCACGCGGTACTCGAGCGGCGGCGCTCCGGGATTCTCGACCGCGCCCACGAGGAAGTGAGGGGCCGGCTTGATCGCGCGCCCGGACAGGTAC
>CAXMLR010000521.1:0-9474 GCA_964194275.1 uncultured Solirubrobacterales bacterium | reverse complement strand
GTACAGACCCGTGTCGTCGGTGTAGAAGAGCTCGGAGGTGTGAAACCCGGCGGCGGAGGGAATCGTGCGCCCCGCTGCGGCGCCGTTGTAATTGGCCAGGTGGGGCGCGTAGCGCTCGTGACGCGTGATGCCGTAGTGCCAGCCCGTCGTCCCGCCCATGACCGAGAGGATGAGCAGCGTCTCGAGCTCCGTGAGCGGGACGTGAGGGTGGGTGGAGCGGTAGGCCAGCGGACCGTCAGGGATCTGCCCGCCCATGGGGAACCGGCGTGACCGTCGGCCGAGCACGGCGTCGATGAGCGGAAACGAGGAGAGCTCAGCCAGAGCCGCGCGTTGATGTTCGGTCAGCTCGAGCGGGCGGTCGGAGGTGGCCATGCGGTGATCTCCTTGGCGGAGTCAGTGAACAACGGGCGCAGAGCAGCGTAGAGCGCGAGGTGGCGAGCATGCATGGCGTCGTAGACGCCCTTCAACTCGGGGTCGGGCTCGACCGGATCAGCGCGCGGACCCGCCATGGCGCGAGCGGCATCGGCCACCGTCGCGTGGAGCCCGGCGCCGGCGGCCGCGATCATGGCCGCACCCCGAGCGGTCGTCTCCACGTCGTGCGGCCGGCATACGCTGAGGCCGGTGACGTGGGCGCGGATTGCGAGCAGCAGGTCACCGCGCGCGCCCCCGCCCACGCACACGAGGCCGCTCAGGCGGTGTCCGGCTGCCGCGATCGCCTCGACCACGTCGCGCAGGGCCAACGCATTCCCCTCCAACAGCGCTCGCGCCATGTGAGCCCGCCCGTGGGCAGCGGTCAGACCGAACCAGCCCGCCCGAGCGTTGGCATTCCACTCCGGAGCCATCGCCCCGGACAGGGCGGGGACCCAGCAGACGCCGTCGGCTCCGGGCGGAGCCGCACCGGCGAGCGAGTTGAGCAGCTCATAGACGTCGGCACCCGTCGCGGCTGCGCGGTTTATCTCGGGTCCGCCCAGCTCGTCGCGAAACCAGCGGTAGGCTCCCCCCGAGAGCCAGCCGGGATTCTCGAGCAGCCATCGGCCAGGCGCAGCGTGGGGATGGAGCTCGACCAACCCGGGCGCGTCGAGGGTGGGCTCGGAGACGACGGCGCACACGGGTTCGGCGGTCCCCATCACGTCGCACACCTCGCCGGGTTCGACGACGCCGGCGCCGAGCACCGCGGCCATCTCATCGCCGGCACCGAGCACGACTGAGGTTTCCGCGGCCAGCCCGGTGGCCTCGCGAAGCCAGGGCGCGACGTGGCCAAGCACGGCGTCGGACGGACGGACCGGCACGAGGCGCTCGGGATCCACCTTGAAGGCCGCGCAGGCCGCTTCGGACCACTCCATGCGGCGGGGGTCGAACAGGCCGGTCGACGAGGCGTTCGAGGGGTCGACCGCGCGCTCGCCGACCGCCTGCCACGCGAGCCACGACCCCGGCAGGAGGTACCACGCGGTGGCTCGGTCTACGTGGGGCTCGTGGGCGCGCAGCCAGGCGATCTTCGCCGCCACGTGACCCGGGTCCAGGTTGCAGCCGGTCTGCTCGCACAGGCGGGGGACGTCGCTGCGTCCGGCAACCAGATCACACTCGGCCACCGCGCGACGGTCTGACCAGATCAGCGCGGGACGAAGGGCCCGGCCATCGCGCCCCGTGGCGACCAGCCCGTCGAGCTGGGAACCGAACGACAGGGCGGCAATCGGCCGTCCCGCCGCGGCGTGGCGTACCTCGGCGAGTGTTTGCACCAGCGCCCGCTTCCACTCGGCGGGGTCTTGATCGGCCCACCCCGGATGGGGATAGCTGAGGGCATGCGGGGCATAAGTCGAAGCCACCAGCGTTCCGTCCGGCTCCAGCGCTTGCGCGCAGGTTCCCTGCGAGCCGACGTCGACCCCGACCACAAGCGGGCCGTCCACGCTCAACCCTCGTCCTCGGCGGCGACCCCCGGGCCGTGACGGAGCACGGTGAACGAGAACGCGTCGGCCAGGTGGTGCTCCCGTGAGACGAGCACGGGAACGCCGTCGGCGGTGGCGTCGACCTGGTCGATGGTGAGCAGGAGGGCACCGCGGGCCACGTCGAGGCGGCGCGCCGTGTCCGCGTCGGCGTTGCCCGGCGTGAGCTTGGCGACGCCGTGATGAACCACGAGGCCACGCGCCGCCAGGGCCGAGTAGATCGAGCCGCCGCCGATTTCGCGCAGCTCCTCGGGGGTCAAGGCGTCAGTGCGACACCAATCGGTCGCGTCGACGACACGGCGTCCATCGGCGGTGCGCACACGCCGCAACGAGCTGACCACCTCATCCGCTGCCACCGCAAGCGCCGCCGCGACGGCGGGCGAGGCCGCGACGAGCTCGTACACCTCGTCAACCGTGCCGGGCTCGAGCCCCGTGGAGGCGATCAGCGACGAAACGCCGAAGTTCCGGCGCAGATCGTTGGGCAGCGCCGGCCGATGCGTGACATAGGTGCCCGAGCCGTGGCGGCGTTGCACGAACCCCTCCTCCTCGAGCATCGCGATGGCCGCGCGCACCGACGAACGCGACACCGCCCGGCGACGGGCGAGCTCGGGCTCGGAGGGCAACTTGTCGCCCGGTGTCCATTCGCCGGCGTGGATCTGGCCGCGCAGTTCGTCGGCGAGCCGGTGTCGCAACGAGCGAGTCGCGCTCACGGGGCAACGACGAGCTTCAGCGCGGCTCCCGCACGGATGCGCTCAAATGCCCCGGGGGTGTCCTCGAGCGAGATCACCTCGGAAACCACCGAACGGATGCCGCCGGCGTCGGCGGCGAGCATGTCCAGCGCCCGCACCTGGTCTCGGTGGCGCGAGGCGTAGGACCCGTGGACCTGGACCTCGCGGTAGTGCAGTACGTTGGAGGGGAAGCCGATCGTCGTCGTCCCCTTGGGCAGGCCGCCGAAGAACATCACCCGCCCGCGCGGTGCAGCCATCCCCATCGCCTCCTCCTGGGCGGAGTCGCTGGAGCAGGCGACGATCACCACGTCGGCGCCGAAATCGCTCGTCGCCCGCATGACCGCCGCCGTGCCATCTTCGCCCTCGGTGTCGACGTAGGCCAAACGCTCATCGCCCAGGATCGCCCGAGCCAGGTCCAGCCGCTGTGCTGTGCGCTCCAGCAAGAGCACGTGTCCGGCGCCCTGGAGCCGGGCCAGCGCGGCGTGTGCGGTTCCCACCGGTCCGGCGCCGATGACCACGACGACGTCATCCAGCGTGATCGCGAGATCCTTATGGCCGCAGATCACGTCGGACAGTGGGTCGGCGAACGTGGCGTGTGCGGGAGACAATCCCTCGGGAATTCGGAACAGGTTCTTGAGCGCGATGCTCGGGATCGCCACATGCTCCGCGTAGGCTCCGGGGTGATCGAAACCCATCAGCTCGCCGTGAAGGCAAAGGTTCTCGTGCCCATTGCGACACATGCGACACCGCCCACACCAGAGCGTCGAGATGCAGTGGGCTGCGTCACCGAGGGCGAGCCCGGCCTCGGTGACCTCACGCTCCGCGGCCGGAGCGATCTCCACGAGCTCGCCGGAGATCTCGTGGCCGAGGACCCAGGGCGGCGCGATGCGGCGATCGCCGTTATAGAAGGACCGTACGTCGGTGCCACAGATCCCACAGGCCAGGACTCGCAAGAGGACCCCGTCCTCGGGACAAGCCGCGTCCGGAGCACTGCCTACCGACATTGCTCCGGGACCGTTCCACACCGCTGCGCGCACTCGTCCTCCCTCGCTGACGGGACCGAACGCTATCAGTTGTCTGACAACTTTCATCCCCTGGATCCGGCGCCGGAGCCGGACCGCAGAGAAGACTTGCGCCCGGACCTTTTGGGTGTTACGTTCCGCCAGCTTGTCAGACAAGTTGGGAGCGCGGTGCCCGAATTCATCTTCATGTTGACCCGCGACGACAAAACGATCGCGGACGCGCGGGCGGTCTACGAGTCAGTCGCGCAAACAGGGATTCGACACGTTGGTTGCAAGGATCTTGGGCTTAGTCGCGAGGAGCTGGGGGCGCTTATGGAGGACATCCGCGCCAACGGGCACACGAGCTATCTGGAGGTCGTATCGGAAACTGACGAGGCAACCGCCGAATCCGCCCGGGTGGCCGCCGAGATCGGCCCGGACTACCTGATCGGCGGCACCCTGATCGAACCCGTCCAAGAGATCATCGTCGGGACCGGCGTGCGGTTCTTTCCCTACGTCGGGAAGGTGATCGACCATCCGTGCTTGCTACGGGGGACGATCGAGGAGGTTGCCGAGGATGCCCGGCGCGCTGAGGCCCTGGGCGTCGACGGGATCAACCTGCTCGCCTACCGCTATGACGGCGACGTCGAGCGCCTCGTTGAGGTGGTCGTGCAGGCGACGTCCCTGCCGGTAATCGCGGCCGGCTCGGTTGACTCGGCCGAGCGGATCCAGTCGCTGGCCGACCGGGGTGTGTGGGCGTTTACGATCGGCACGGCCGCCCTCGAAGGCGAGCTGGTCCCCGACGCCCCCCTGGCCACGCAGCTTGAGTATGTCCTCGACGCGGCGAGCGGAGTGACGAGCTGAGCTTCTCACCGTTCTCCGGGCGCGCGTCATCGCCATCAACCAGAGGTGTGAGATGAACGCTGACGAAGCCCGCGTACGTGAGGGCCTGACCACCTTGGCCGACTCCGACTCGGGGCGCCGCCTGCTCCAGCTTGGGCTTCGCGGCATCGAGCACGGAGAGCTCGGCGTCACCGCCGGCTGCTGGGTGCAGCACGGAAGCGCCGGGTGCCTGTTCCAGCACGCCTACTGGCAGGGCGTCCGGGAAGGTATCTTCGTCGATGCTGGGCGGCCTGGCGACTGGATCGGGAGCTTCGTGGGACCACGGGACTACGGTCTCGTCATTCGAGTCATCGACGCCTTTGATCGACTGGCTCGGTCTCACTATGCGGACATCAAACGGCGCGCGCTGTTGCCCGACCGGGTCGTCGTCCGCCAGGGCGAATGGCGGGATGCGGTGGCGAAGCTGCTCGTCGAAGTCCTAGGGGAGCCCCCGTCCGCACCACCGGCGCGCACGCCCGAGGTGGCGGTAAGCGCTTGAACATGAAGATCTCAGCACCAACCCAACCGGCGACTAAGGAGAGGTTCGTGTGAGTACCGAGAGTGGAGTGATTCAGCCTCACCACGAGGGCATGCTGCCCGTGGCGGAAAGCGTCGACATCTCGCAGCGCAAAGACCTCCACTCGCTCCGTCCTGGGGCAGTCGGGCTGGTGGGTGTGCTGTTCCTGACCGTGACGGGCTCGGCCCCGATCTCAGCGATGCTGTTCAACACCCCGATCGCCGTGGGGTTCGGAAATGGGCTCGGCGCCCCGGCGGGGTTCCTGTTTGCCACCATCGTTCTGACCATCTTCAGCGTCGGCTATGTCGCCATGGCTCGCAAGGTGACCACCGCGGGCGGCTTCTACAGCTTCATCAGCCACGGACTGAATCGTGAGCTGGGGATGGCCAGCGGCTTCACGATGGTCGCCGCCTACAGCGTGTTCGAGGTTTCGCTGGTCGGCGGCTTCGCCTACTTCGCGCAGCTCAAGGCCGCACGGTATGGCGTCCACATCGAGTGGTACTGGTTCGGCTTCGCGATGATCGCGCTGATCGCGGCCCTGGCCTACTTCGACGTGCACATCTCCGCCCGCATCCTCGGCGTCACGCTGCTGTGCGAGATCGTCACCCTGGTCATCTTCGATGTGGCCATCTTTGCCTCCTCCGGCAGCCATGTCTCGCTGAGCGCGATCAACCCGGTCAACGCGTTCAAGGCGTTGCCGGCCGGCCACGACGCCGGCACGGCACTGGCGGCGGGCGCGGCCGGGATCGGCATCTTCTTCGCCTTCTGGTCCTGGGTGGGATTTGAGATGGCGCCCAACTACGGTGAGGAATCCAAGGACCCGAAGAGGAACGTTCCCCGGGCCCTGTACATCTCGGTGATCGGGCTCGGCATCTTCTACACGATCACCTCGTGGGCCAGCATCAGTGGCTACAACGGGATCGGCGGCGCGGCGAACGTGGCCCAGAACAACTCGGCCAACTTCTTCTTCATCCCCGCCCAGCATTACTCAGGGCTGCTGCTCAAAGACCTCCTGAGCTGGTTCATCATCACCGGCTCCTTCGCCTGCGGCATGGCGTTCCACAACACGACGTCCCGCTACATGTTCTCGCTCGGCCGCGAGGGCGTGCTCCCGCGCAGGCTGGGGCGGACGCACGCGAAGCACCGCAGCCCGCATCTGGCCTCGACCACTCAGTCGCTGATCGCGGCCTTCATCCTGTTGCTGTTCGTGTTGTTCGCGCCCGTGGACAAGAAGCTGGGCGCCGGGGACTCGGTCGGCTACCTCCAGATTTACGGTTTGATGGCGGTGATGGGCGTGGTGGCGATCCTGGCCATCCAGGCCCTCGTGTCGCTGGCCATCTTCAACTACTTCCGCAAGCACCACGAAGCCGATCACCATTGGTGGAAGACGATCACGGCACCGCTGCTGGCGGTGGTCAGCCAGGCCATCGTGCTGTACCTGGCGATCAGCAACCTCAAGTTCCTTGGCAGCGGTTACGGCTACGCCAAGTGGCTGTGCGCGGGAGATCTCGCCATCTTCCTCGGTGGGCTGGCCTACGCGTTCTACGTCAAGTCGCACGACCGAGCCAAGTACGAGACCATCGGCCGCATGGTCAACCAGGGGATGGACACGGTTTAGCTATTCCGACGGGGCTCCGCGTCAGAGCACCTCGACTGACGCAGCGACGGTCGAGGTCGCCGGCGCGGAGCGAGCCCGCACCACGATGCGCACTCGATCACCGCGGAACAGGTCGTGCGAGCGCTCGAAGGCCACGCCCTCCGCACTCCATGCGGTCCGGGCGATGGAAACCAGCGCCGCGCCGCGGGGGACGCCGAGCGCCCGCGCCTCCGCGGGTCCGGCGGTGACCACCTCGATCCGCTCCTCCGCCTCCCCCGGCTCCAACCCGTACTGGGTCCGCAGCAGCTCGTAGAGCGAGCCGCTGAGTGAGCGGTCGAGCAGGTCCGGGAACTGTTCGGCTGGGAATGCGGCGCGCTCCAGCGAGATCGGCTGCCCGTCGGCCAGCCGCACGCGAACCACCTCGAGCACGAGGCTGCCCGCGGCCAGTCCGAGCGCTCCCGCGATCTCGCCGTCGGCCGCCACGGTCGCGGTGGAGATGACCCGCGCGTCGGACTGAAAACCCGAGCGGCGCAGGTAGGCGGGAAGACCGGCCAGCGACGTCAGGTCGCGCTCCACCTTGCGCTCGGCCACAAAGATCCCTCCCGCGCGGCCGCGTACCCGACGAACCGCGCCGCTGCGCTCCAGCTCCGCCAGCGCAGCGCGGACAGTCGCGCGAGATACCTCAAGACGCTCGGCGATCTCCCGCTCGGCCCCGAGCCGCTGGCCCGGAGCCAGGTCCCCGGCCTTGATTTCCCCCAGCAGGCGTGCACGCGTGGCCAGGGCCGCCGGTCCGAGCGACCCGGGAGCGTCGCTGTGGGGGGTCGCGGCCAAGGCGCTACTGATCCTCTATGGCCATCAGGGACTCTGGCAGGATCTGACCGCCGTCCACCACGATCGTCTGTCCGGTGATATACGAAGCCTCGTCGGTGGCCAGGAACAGGGCTGCGTGCCCGATGTCCGCGACGGTGCCCAACTTCTTCAGGGGAATCGAGGCTTCCATCTTCTCGCGATACTCGGGGCCCAGCTCATCGAGTCCCTCAGTCTCGACGTTACCCGGCATGACAGCGTTGACAGTGATCTTCTGAGCGGCCAGCTCGATCGCCGCCGTGCGCAGGAAGCCGAGCTGGGCTGCCTTCGTGGCGCCGTAGTGCGACCAGCCCGGAAACCCGGTGATCGGCCCGGTGATCGACGACGTGAGGATCACCCGGCCGTGCCCGCTGCGGGCCAGCTCCGGAACCGCCGCCTTGACCGCGAGCATCGTTCCTTTGACGTTGGTGGCGAAGATCGCATCGATGTCCTGCTCGGTCATGTCCTCGAGGCGGACGTCAGGGAAGATCCCGGCATTGGCGCACAGCACATCGAGCCTGCCGAACCGCTCGACCGTCTCGGCAACCATCCGCTCGGTATCCGCAGCGGACCTGACATCGGCGGTGATGAAGGCAACCTCGCCCCCATCGCGGCCGAGGTCCGCCACCGCGGCCGCACCCGCGTCCGGATCCCGTCCCACGATGGCCAGGCGGGCCCCCGCCTCGATGAACGTGCGGGCGATGCCCTTGCCGATGCCCTTGGTTCCGCCGGTGACCAGAACCGCACGGCCGGTTACGGGAGTGAACACGATGCAACCTCCCTACTGAGAAGCGTGAGTTGACAGGTAGTCCTCGGCCAGCACGCAGGTGCCGGCGGTGAAGCCGGCGCCGAATTCGGCAGCCTCGGTGGCGAACGTGTGATGCGAACCGATCCAGGCCACGAGCAGCAGCCGCCGGAGCATCACGAACGTCGCCAGCTCCGCTTCGTCGGCCGCGCCGAGCTCGGCCACCGAGCGGTAGCCGCGGGTCCATGCCTCGCGCAGCTCCGGCACCCGCGGGTGATCCTCGATGAACGACACCGTGGTGGCAAAGTCGTACATGAACCAGGAGAAGCCACAGTCGTCGAAGTCGATCACCCGGACCTGGTCGCTGTCGATCAGCAGGTTGGCGAGACGGATGTCCGCATGGACGAGGCCAAAGCGAGCTTCGTCGCGGCTGTAGCGGCGGAGCCGTTGCGCGATCGTGGCGTCGAGGCGTTCGAGTAGCTGACGCTCCTCAGCCCCCATGCCGAGCCCGTTCTGCCACCGCCCCCAATGTCCGTGCGCGCCCAGCGTGCACTCATAATCCCAGCGGGGACGGGTGAAGCCAGGTGGCCTGGCCCAGCGGCGGGCGTGTCCGTGCATGCGCGCGGAGATCGCCCCTAGGGTCTCGAACTGCGTGATCGCGGCCTCACCGGCGTCCAGGTCGGGCTGCTCGCCATCCAGCCACTCGAACAAAACCACGTTGCGGGCTCCAGCCTCCGGAGTGGCAACCGACAGGACCCGGCGGCCATCCGCCGCGCGGACGGCGTCAGGGGTGTCGACGACGCCTTCGGCACGAAGCGCATCGATCCAGCTCAGCTCCGACTCGATCTCCGCGGCGCTGTGGTATTCGGGCCGGTGAATCCGGAGGGCATAGGCCGAGCCGGTGGCCGGATCGTCTACCCGGTAGGTGTGGTTCTCGGAGACGTTGCAGAGGGCCACCGTCGCCTCCCGGGCGAGCCCGAAGCGACCGAGGGCCACCACCGCCAGCTCGCCGATTCGGTCCTGCTCCTCGTTCATGTCCCCTCAGTGGTCGCGTCCGGTGACCGCCTCGAGAACGCGGCCGATCTCGTCGCGGGCGAGGACGATATCCGATGTCCTGCCGGCGAGGTAGAGCCGCCCGGCGGCGCCGATCATCGATACATGGACGAGCGTCAGCGCGGGCGCCACCCGCTCCGCCGCGTTTGCCGCCGCGGCGGCAAA
>CAXMLR010000520.1:0-1973 GCA_964194275.1 uncultured Solirubrobacterales bacterium | reverse complement strand
CCGGCGGGCGTTTGCGGCGGACGTCGCGTGGCGGTAGCGCCACCGGAACGGGACCTCGCTGGGCCCCGTTGGAATGCGTCTGCGCCGCCTCTCTCTGCTCCGTTGTCACGTTGTCATGGGACGCGTTGAGTCCTCTCCCCATCTAAGTAACGGTATCTTGACATCGAAGTTACGGCGTAGCCCAGGGGATCCAGCGGGGGCCGACCCCCCCGGACGCCACCGCTCTAGCGGGCAGCGCCCACCAGCGCCTCGACGCCGGACTGCTCGATGGTCCGGCGCAGACCCTCTCGGAGGTCGACCTCAGGGCCCCAGCCGAGGATCTCCTGAGCCAACGCGATGTCCGGCTGACGGACCTGCGGGTCGTCGGTTGGAAGCGCCTCGTAGACGATCTCGGAGCGCGAGCCGGTGATCTCGATCACGGCTCTGGCGAGTTCCAGCAGGGTGAACTCGTTGGGGTTGCCGATGTTCACAGGATCGTGGTACCCGGACTCCGAGAGTCCGATGATGCCCCGGATGAGATCGTCGACGTAGCAGAACGACCGGGTCTGGGAGCCGTCGCCGAACACGGTGATCGGCCGGTCCTGCAGCGCCTGGCGCAGGAAGGTCGGGATCGCGCGTCCGTCGTGGGGCCGCATCCGCGGGCCGTAGGTGTTGAAGATCCGGACGATCGCGGTGTCGACTCCCTGCTGGCGGTGATAGGCCATCGTCAGCGCTTCGGCGTAGCGCTTGGCCTCGTCATAGACTCCGCGCGGCCCGATCGGGTTCACGTGTCCCCAGTAGCTCTCGGGTTGCGGATGGATCTTCGGGTCGCCGTAGACCTCGCTGGTCGAAGCGGTGAGGAAGCGGGCACGGTGCTTCTTGGCCAGCCCGAGGGTGTGATGCGTTCCGTAGGAACCGACCTTGAGCGTGTGCAGGGGCAGGCGCAGATAGTCGATCGGCGACGCGGGCGAGGCGAGGTGGTAGACGAAATCAACCGTCTCCTCGACGTAATACGGCTTGATGATGTCGAGGTTCAGGTGAACAAAGTCGTCACCGCGGATGTGCTCGATGTTGGCCAGCGAACCCGTCTCGAGGTTGTCGACACAGATCACGCGATGGCCGCGGTGCAGCAGTTCGTCGCATAGGTGCGAGCCGAGGAAACCGGCGCCGCCGGTGACGAGGCATGTAGGCATGCGCTGAATCTACCGCTCGACTGCGTTGGCGTCAGTCTGCCGAGCGCGACGAGGACGTCGTTCGCAGGCAGTGCACGTCCCCGTGGCGGATCGTCACCCGCTCCGCGTCCAGGTGCGCAAGCAGCGCCTGCGCGAACTTTCGTGAGGTTCCGAGTTCATCCCGCACCTGCGCGAGCGTCAGCCGGCCCCCGCTGCGCGCCCCGAGCGCGCGGGCGCGCGTCCGGACTTCGGCCAGGACGTCCGGGTGGTAATGCAGCGTCCGGGAGACCCGGACCGCTCGCCCGGCGGCGCGCAGCGATGCCAGATCCTCGGGGTCGAGCTCGGAGTCGAGGGGTGGTTCGAACTGGGCCTGGCGCAAGCGCTGCTCGAGCGTGAGCGCGGACTGAGTCAGCGCGGACACGGGCGCCGGCGCGGACGGAGGACCCGGGGCTCGCTCACGCCGAGCGTCGCCGACCGGTGGACTCTCACCCCGCGCCAACGCTTCCAGGCGCAGCAGCAGCTCCCGGCCCGGACCGTGCTTAGGAGGAAGCGGGTCAAGGACGACCCCGCCACCCAGGGTGTCCGGTGGGGCAATCTGGCGAACCACGAGCCGGTCGCCGGCCGCGGCCACCAGCGGCCGCTCGAGTCGAAGCTGCCAGAAGCGGCCCCCCAGCCAGGCCACTCGCGCCGGGGACTCACGCGTGCCGTGATGGATCTGGACGCGCTCGGCGTGCGCGGGGTCACGCTGGCCGAAGTGCAGTCGGCAGTCGAGTCGGTAGCTCGCGGCGAGCCCCGAGCCGATCGACGCGATCACGTCGCCCC
>CAXMLR010000519.1:0-1887 GCA_964194275.1 uncultured Solirubrobacterales bacterium | reverse complement strand
ACTTTCACCCCCAAACCGACCGGAGCACCTAGTAAACGGTGTTCCCGTCGTCGAGCTTCAACACCGGAGCGTCCGGTCCGAACCCTTGGAGGCCGTGACCGATGATCGTGCCCGGCGCGATCGCGTACAGCGGTGTGTGGCCGGGCGCCGCGATGTCCCAGCCCGCGTCGATCGCACCAGGCGTCCACGACCCGGCAGGGAGCGGGAAGGTGTACCTCCCGTGCTTGAACGACCCGCCGCTACCGCCGTAGCTCGCTCCACTGACACTCGCGACCGGTGTGTGAGCTTGGAGGTAGGCGTTAGCTCCAGCGGCGACCTTGTCGGTGACGGTCTGCACGATCTTGGTCAACGGTCCGCCCGGACCGCTGATCTTCGGTGCAGCGATCTGTTTGATCGCGGCGGCGATCGCACCACCGGCCGAGCTGACCGCGGCGTTCGGATCGGTGCCTGCCGGCGCGACCTCGACGTCCGCATTCCCTCCCCACCCGAGGGCGTTCGCGATCGACTGATGAAGGTCGATGGTGTAATGCGGGTTACCGGCCTGCCCGGACCCGACATCGTTCTTCCAGATCTGAAACGACCGCTTCGACCCGGGCATCCGAATGTCGATCGCCGTTTCCATCGGCATGCCGTAGGCGCCGCGAGGCTCGCCGAGGAGGGCGGTTAGGTCGGGGCGCATCCCGGCGTTCGATCCGGCCTGAGGATCTCTGAGTGGTGGATGAGGCGGTCGACCATCGCGGTGGCGGCCATGTCGTCGCCGAAGATCTCGCCCCAGGCGGAGAACGGCTTGTTGCTGGTGACGATCAGGCTCTTGCGTTCATAGCGTCGGGAGACGAGCATGAACATCAGGCTCGCGGCCTGTGGATCGAACGGGATGTAGCCCACCTCGTCACACACAAGAAGCGGGATCCGCTCGAGCCGCCCAAGCTCGTCGTCGAGCCGGCCTTGGCGTTGCGCGTCGGCCAGGAACGCGACCCACTCGGTTGCCGTCTTGAAGATCACGCGGTGACCGGCGAGGCAGGCGCGGATCCCGAGCGCGATCGAGATGTGCGTTTTGCCGGTGCCCGGCGACTGGGAGTCGCACTACTCATGTTGTTGAGTTATTGCCGGAGCGGGTGCGGTTGGTGGCGGCTCCTGGCGCGTTGCGGGATGTGGAGCTGGAGGTGCTCGGGTGGCTGGTTGACGATGGCGAGACGCTGCTGACCTGTCGGCTGGTGGACGGGAGTGTCGGGCGAGTGCCGGCGCGCTGGACCGATCTTCCGTTGCGGGGCGCTCCGCAGCGGCCGCTGGGGGTGCTGGGATCACCGGCAGCGTGGCGGCTGCTCGCTGAGGTCGTCGAGGGGGTGCGGGAGCGTCGTCCGCGGCGGGGCGGAGTCTGCGGTGAAAACGGAGGTCAGGATGTCGGGCCAGCTCGCGTTGTCGGTCAACGAGAAGGCGATCGCGCCGGCGGCGGTGTGGGAGACGTTGCCGCTGACCGTTCAGCGAGAAGTGACGGTGGCGCTGGCGCGGTTGCTCGCGCAGCTGGTGGAGGCAGAGCGTGATGAGTGAGCACGCGAAGGTCACTGAGCAGCACCGGCGTCGACGCGCGGTCGTGTATGTACGCCAGTCGACCCTGCATCAGGTCGAGCGCAACGTCGAGTCCGCGGCGCGGCAGTATGCGCTCAGAGAGCGCGCGGTGGAGTTGGGTTGGTCGGCGGAGGCGGTCTCGGTGGTCGACGAGGACACCGGCCGGTCGGGCAGCAGCGTCGAAGGGAGGCTCGGCTTCAAGGAGTTGGTCGCCGAGGTTGGGCTCGGGCACGTCGGGTTGGTGCTCGCGCTCGAGGTCTCGCGGTTCGCGCGCTCATCGGCGGACTGGCATCAGCTGCTTGACCTGTGCGCATTGACGAG
>CAXMLR010000518.1:0-4638 GCA_964194275.1 uncultured Solirubrobacterales bacterium | reverse complement strand
TGTTCGCGCCGGGCGGGGCGGGGCGGGGCCGCGTCCCGCGGGGCCGCGTCGCGCGGGGCGGGCGGAGGGGCCCCGGGGGCTAGCCGCGCACGTCGAGCACGACCTTGCCGGTCGCGCCTCGGCCGTCGATCAGCTTCAGCGCTTGGGCGCTCTGCTCGAGCGGAAACCGCGCGCCGACCACAGGCCGCACATGCCCGGCTTCGATCAACTGCGACACAGCGGCGCCGATCTCCCGTGTGCAGTCGGGCTTGGACATCACGTAGGCGCCCCACCCGGCGCCGATCACCTCGGTGTTGCCGAGCAGGAGCCGGTTGACGCGGACTTCGGGGATGGACCCACCGGTGAAGCCGACGACCACCACCCGGCCACCCTCGCGGAGCGAGCGGATGCTGTCGGTGAAGCGATCGCCC
Organism: uncultured Solirubrobacterales bacterium; assembly: GCA_964194275.1. Taxonomy (GTDB): domain Bacteria; phylum Actinomycetota; class Thermoleophilia; order Solirubrobacterales; family Solirubrobacteraceae; genus Palsa-465. The sequence continues at coordinate 4,228 of CAXMLR010000518.1, read as the reverse complement.
CCCACCGGATCGAGCACGACGTCGACGCCGCCGCCGGAGATCTCCTTGGCTTCGTCCTTCCAGGATCCGCCGGAGCGCACCACGTGATCAGCGCCCGCCTCTCGGGCCACGCGCTCCTTCTCGTCACTTGACACAACGGCGATGGTGCTCGCTCCCAGACCCTTCGCGACCTGCAGCGAGGCGGTGCCAACTCCCCCCGCGCCGCCGTGGACGAGCACCCACTCACCCTCCCGGAGACGGCCGCGCAGCTTCAGCGAAAAGTACGCCGTGTGGTAGTTGAGCACGAGACTTGCGCCCTGGGCAAAGCTGAACTCATCGGGCAACCTGAAGCAGAAATACTCTGGGGCGACCGCCACCTCGGCAAACGCCCCGAGGAAGCAGAAGCCCGCGACGCGATCACCGACGCTCACCTGCGCCCCGTCGGGCGCGGCGCGGACGACGCCGCCGACCTCGCTGCCGGGAACGAACGGGAGCGGCGGCTTGAACTGGTACTCGCCCCGGGTCTGCAGCACCTCGGGAAAGGAAACCCCGGCGGCATGAACGTCGACCACCACGCCGCTGCCCGGCGTGAGCGGGTGCGACGGTTCCGGTTCGGGGATGTCGACCAGCTTCAGTGCCGACTCGGGGCCGGTCAAGTCGGTGATCTGGATGGCTCGCATCGAGCGGCACCCTAGCCGAACCCACGGTTTCTAGCCGAACTCCTCCTCCAGCACTCTGATCGCCCGCGGCGGCGCGCGCAGCACGGACAGCCGGGCGATCTCGTCCATCGCCGTGGCGAACCGCGACTCGAGCACGGGATGCACGACCATCACCAGCCGGGCCTGATCGCCGAGGCCCTTCTGCACGACCGACTTCACCGAGGCTCCGGCCACCGCCAGCGCCTGAGCGACCATCGCCAGCACCCCAGGCTCATCTGCCACCTCCAAGTGCAGGTAGAACGCCGAGACCACGTCCTGCACGATTTCCAGCATCTGAGTGGTGGCCGGCGTCGAGGCCGGCGGAATCATCGCGCTGATCACGTCGCTGAGCACTGCACTGGCGGTCTGCGGACCACCGGCGCCCGGCCCCGACATCGTGATCTCGGTGATTTCGGACGACTCGACGGTCACGGCGTTGAACGGTCCGCTGACCGAGGCCAGCGGGTGTCCGGGGTACAGAAACGCTGGATGCACCCGTACCGACAGTCCCCCGTTGATCCGCTCGGCGGTGCCGATCAGCTTCAACCCCAGTCCCAATTCACGCGCGTACTCGAGGTCGTCGGGCTGGATGTGCTCGATTCCCTCGTAGCGCACCTGGTCCAGATGCACCGGCGTGTCGAACGCGAGACGGGCCAGGATCGCCATCTTGGCGGCGGCGTCACGGCCGTTGACGTCGTCGGCCGGGTCGGCCTCCGCGTAGCCGAGACGCTGGGCTTCGCTCAACGCGTCCTCGAACGTCATCCCGGTTCGCGCCATCTCAGTGAGGATGAAGTTCGTCGTCCCGTTGACGATCCCGTGCACTCGGTCGATCGTCGCCCCGGCCAGCGATTCCTGAAGCACGCGAATGACCGGCACGACGCCTGCGACCGCTCCCTCGAAGCGCAGCTGCACACCTTCCCGACGCGCCAGCGCCCAGAGCTCCTCGCCGTGCTGCGAGAGCAGCAGCTTGTTGGCCGTGACGACATGACGGCCGGCTCGCATCGCCCGGAGCACGTATTCACGCGCAGGCTCGATCCCGCCCATCAGCTCGACGATCAGATCCGAGCGCTCGAGCAGATCGTCGAACGAGCCCCTCGAGCGGGTGAGTACCCCGGAGAGCTCAGGCCGCAGCCCCGTTATCCGCTGCACGCGATCCGCGTGGCGGGGCAGCAGCTGCTCGAACGCAGCGCCGACGGTGCCATGGCCGAGCAGGCCGACGCGGAAGCTCCTCCCGCCGCCGCTCACGGCCTGCTCATCCCTCCACGTCGCGGGCCATGAGGTCGTGATAAGTCTCGCGCCGGACCACCACGCGAGCGTCCCCGTCGCGGCAGAAGATCACCGGCGCCCGGGGAACGCCGTTGTAGTTGTTGGCCAGCGCGTAGCCGTAGGCGCCGGTGGCGGGAGTGACGAGCACGTCGCCGGGCGCGGGATCGGGTAGCTGCACGTCGCGGACGAGCACGTCGCCGGATTCGCAGTGCTTTCCCGCCACGTGGCAGCGAACGGTTCCAGCGGTCAGCGGTCGCTCAGCCAGCAACGCCTCATACACGGCGCCATAGAGCATCGGGCGCAGGTTGTCCGACATCCCGCCATCGACCGCGACCCAGGTGGCCACGTTGCGTTTCACGGTCTCGACCGTGTACGCGGTCACGGTCGAGTTAGCGATGAGAGCGCGGCCGGGCTCCAGCAGCAGGCGCTTGTCGGACCCAAGCTCCGCGTGCGCTGTGCTGACCAGCGCGTCGACGTACTCCGCGACCGAGGGCGGGTGCTGCGTTGCGGTGTACGCGGCGGCCAGTCCTCCGCCGAGGTTGTAGACGGGAAACTCGCCCAGCGCGGCGAGGACACGCACCGCGGCCCGGAACGGCTCGAGCTCGAACAGCTGCGAGCCGATGTGGAAGTGAAGGCCGACCAGCGCCAGGGCTTCGTCGTCGCGGAGGACCTCGATCATGGCCCGGGCATCGTCGAACGAGAAGCCGAACTTGGAGTTCGCCTGTCCGGTGGAGATCGCGGCGTGCGTATCCCCCGCGACTCCCGGGGTCACCCGGAGCAGCACCTCCTGGCGCATCCCGAGGGCGCTGGCCACCCCCTTGAGCCGCTCGGCATCGTGCGGAGAGTCGAGCACGACGTGGCCGACGCCGGCTTGCAGGGCTTCGCTCAGCTCCGCCGTGGACTTGGCGTTGCCGTGAAAGTAGATGCGCTGGGCATCGAAGCCGCCGCGTAACGCCAGGGCCAGCTCTCCGCCTGAGGCCACATCACACGAAAGACCCTCCTCAGCCAGCACGCGGCAGACGGCGGTACACGGGAACGCCTTCGAGGCGAACAGCACGTCGAAGTCGCGGTGGCGAGCGCCGAGCTCCTCGAGGAAGCTGCGCGCGCGGGCACGGAGGTCGTCCTCGGCGACGATGTAGGCGGGCGTCCCAAATTCACGCACGAGCTCGAGCACGTCGCAGCCGCCGATCTCCAAATGCCCGCGAACGTTGACCCGAGTGCCGGTGGGAAAGACGTGTGAGAGCTCGGCGGTGGTGGTGCTCATCGCCGTCCGATCATGTCACGCGGGTCGGTGCCTGGCATGATCGCGGTGTGCGTCGACTGCGCACCGTCATTCCCGTGCTCCCGGCCGAGACCGCCACCAGCGACGGGCTGGCCTACACGCTCTGGCTCCCGGCGCAGGGAACGATCCTGGGCGGAGTCGTGATCCTGCACGGCGCCGGCTCGTGCAAGGAGAGCCACCACGATTTCGCCCGGGCGCTGCTCGCTCCGGGATTCGCAGCGCTGTCGTTCGACCAGCGCGGACACGGTGCGAGCGCCGCTCCGATGGACGCGCGGGCGCTGGAGGACATCGCCGCGATGGTGGCGCTGCTGCGCGAGCGGATCGGGCGCGAGAAGCCGATCGCGCTGCGCGGCTCGAGCATGGGCGGCTACCTGGCCCTAGTGGCTGCCGGGCCGGTGCGGGCCCGCGCCGTGGTCGCGATCTGCCCCGCGAGCGCGAGCGGTCTCCAGCGCGGGCTCGCGGCCGGGACTCTGCGCTTCGAGGCCGACGTAGACGCGCTCGACCGGTTGCTCTCGGAGCACGATCTAGAGGCGGCGGTGTCCGCCCTGGAGATTCCGCTCTTGCTGCTGCACGCCGAAGGGGACGAGCAGGTGCCGGTCCAGCAGTCCCGGGAGCTCGAGCCGTACCTCTCGCACTCGGCGAGCCGCTTGATCGTGATCCCGGGCGGGCACCACCGGTCGATCCAGCACGATGAGGAGCTCCAAGCGGTGAGCTTGCGGTTCCTCGATCGCGCGCTGCGCGAACCTCAGGGACGCTCAGTGACCGCGGAGTAGCGTGCCGACGACGTGCCCCGGGGCCTGACCCGCCGGCTTGAAGGTGCCCGCGAGCGATGAGCTCAAGCTGTTGACATTGCTGGCGAGGCTGCCGGCCACGCCGCTGACGATCGAGCCGAGCGATGCGCCGGTGCCGGATACGGTGCTGCCAAGCGCGCCGGCGGCCGATTGCACGGCGCCGCCGAGGCCGCTGCCGGTCGAGCCCGAGCCGCAACCGGAGCTGCAATGAG
>CAXMLR010000517.1:0-3237 GCA_964194275.1 uncultured Solirubrobacterales bacterium | reverse complement strand
GCTCGCCGAGCTCGGCGAGCGGAGCCTTAGGGAATGGTCGAAGGCGAGAACGACGAGCTTGCCGCGCTGCTCGTCCACCCGGCGACACGACCGGCGGGCAGAGGGCGTGAGACTTTCGCACGCCAACCTGTACTTCTCCGAGCGGCGGCCCAGCAGACCTCGCAGGTGCCGGGATCACCCGGACGTTCGTGAAGCTGCCACTCTCGCACTGCTACGGGGCTGCTGGTGACGATCGCCGGAATGCGCTCGCCGGCGCTCGGCGTTGCCGTGCCGCGCGGATGGCTCGATCCGGCAGGCTGCTTCGAGCTGATCCAGGAACACCGGCTGCAGCAGGGCGCGGTAGTGCCGTTGATGCTCCAGATCCTGCTCTCCCAACCGCTGGGTCCGCCGGCCGGGACCTCCACCCTCTGGGGTATGCGCGGCTACTGGACGCGCCGGAGCGCGACGGCTCAGGCGCTCCGCGACGGGTGGCTGCTGACCGGCGAGATCGGCTATCAGGCCGCGGGCGGCACATGTTCAACGTCGACCGCCATCCGCGGCGGCTTCAACCTCTACCCCGTGACGCGGAGGATGCGCTGCTGGAGCACGCTCGTCGGCGTCGTCGGGCGGACGGACAGCGACCGCGGCGAGGAGGTGGTGGCGTTTGTCTCGCTGCGCGCGGGTCAAATCCGACTTCGCGGCAGCTGATCGGCCGGGCGCGGGAACGCCTCGGCGCTGACAAGCACCCGCGCGATGTACCCACCCTCGACGCGACTCCGCCGACCGCGGTCGACAAGATCGACCGCAAGGCCCTCAGGTCGCACTCACGGACAGCAGTCCGTCGATGACAGGCGGAAGCGAGCGCCAGGCTAGCCGGAGTTGGTCTCGCTACCGGAATCAACCTCGCGGGCCAGCGAGGCGCCGATCCGGCGTGAGAGACCGGGCCAGAAGATCACGACGGCCAAGCCGATGACGAGCCACACCCCGACCACCAACGGGAACCGGCTGTATGGGAAGGCGACCCCCTGAACGTTCTTGTAGAGCGTGTAGGCGAGCACCGCGATGGCCAGGATCGGGATCACGACCTCCCACCGAGGAGCCCGGCGCGCTCGAATGAACAGGTAGCTGATTCCGCCGACATTGGTGACGATGTAGGCGACAATCAGGCTGAGCACGCCGACCGTCCCCGGGTAGAAGAACGCGTTGACGGCGGACACGCCGGCCAGGCGCTGACCGATGATCGCGCCGACGCCGATCGCCAGCACCACGGTCAGCGCGCCGGCGGGTGCGCCGGTGCGGGCGGAGGCGCGTCCGAGCACGCGGGCCAACGGCGTGTCGCGGCCGAGCGCGAACAGGATCCGAGCGCCGGCGGTGGCCGCTCCGAGCCCACTAGCGAATGCGCTGACCGTGGCTCCGATATCGATTGCCTCCGCCATTCCGTTGCCGGCATAGCTGTGAGCCAGATCCCCCAGGGGTGAAGTGGATGAGGAGAACGCCTTGGACCCGGCGACGTCGGCACCAAAGCCCCACGTCTGCACGAGGATGCAGAGGATGTAGAAGATGCCTGAGCCGATCACCGCCGTGCGGATTGCCCGGGGGATCTCTCGCCGGGGGTTGTTCGTCTCCTCGCCCAGCGAGGCTGCCCCCTCGAAGCCGGCGAATGAGAGGAACCCGAACACGGCTGCGCTGGCCACGGCGGAAAGGGAGGTCCCACCGGGGATCTTGAACACATCGAGCGTCACGCTCTGCCCGTGCGGCGCGGATCCGCCGATCAGCTTGACCAGGATGATCACCATCAAGACCACGATCAAGATGACCGACAGCCCTTCCAGACCGAGGAGTGACCTTGTCGCCACGCGGATGTCGCCGTAGGCGAGCACCGCGATCAGAGCCGCCGCGACCAGAGCGATGACGATCCAGTCGAGCGAGGACAGGAGGTTGGCCTGCTTGAAGAAGGCCACGGCGAACGTCCCCGCCTCGGCGGTCGAGGCCGCGGTGAAGGCCAGGTAGGTTCCCAGCAGGGCCCAGCCGGAGAAGAACCCCGCCCGTGGGCCGAGGGTGACGCCCGAGAACGCGTAGACCGAGCCGGCGTGGCTGAAGTACCGCGAGAGCCTGATGAAGGCGTAGGAGACGAACAGGATCCCGACGGTGGCGAAGATGAAGGCCAGCGGGACCGCCCGCCCGACCAGCCCGGCCGGCGCGGTCCCGTTGAGCGCCATCGCGGCCGTGGGGGCCATGATCGCGATCGACAGCGCGATCGTCTCCCAGAATCGGAGCTCTCGACGCAGGCCCGAGCCTGCGGGACCGGCGGATTGCGTGTGACTGGCCTCCATCAGTTCCCTGGTCTAACCGAAGTTGAACCGGCGGCTGACCGATCCTAGACGCTCAGCCGGTGAGGTGCAGCGCGAGCACGATCTGCTGCGCCTCGACCAGGGCCTGCTCCGATGCCTTCTGAGCCGTGAACGCCTCGAGCACCCAACCTGTGTGTTGGCCCTGGACGGCAGCTACGAGGATCCGGATCGGGACGCCGTGCTTGTTTCGGCCGTAGAGGACGATGCTCCTCGCCGGCAGTCCGCTCAACCTGGTGCCAGGAGCGTGCTTGAAGGTCACCGGGTTGTACTCCTTGCGGAGCGCGTCGACCGCCGGCTTCAGCAGCGGCGTCTTGGGCCCGAACAGCGGCCGCGCCACGATTTCGATTGTGGCGTCACCCCGCTTGCGCGCCATCTGCACGAAATCTGGTCCCCGGACCGCCCTCCAGTCAGCAGGGAGGCGGCCGGTCAAGCCGATCCCTGCGTTCGCGAACGTCTGCGTCAGCGGAGGCAGCTTGGCCGGCGGCGGAAGCTTGCTGGGCGCGTGGTCCGAGCTGCCCGTAGTGATCACGATGATCGCCACGATGATGACAGCTGGAACCAGCGCGCCCAGCGCAAACCGCGCCGGTGTCGGTAGCGGTGAACGAGTCAGATGCGGATTTGGTCAGCTGGCGGTCCGGCCCAGGAAGCGACGTGCACCGAGACCGCCGACGAGCAGCAGAACTCCGAGCAATACGGCGCCGGTCACGTCATAGCCGGTGAAGGCCAGACGCGCCTGAGCGTTGGCCGCAACCGCGCTTTCCTCGGCCTGGCTGGGCGTCTCGCCCGGCTCACCCTCGGTCGTCGTGCCGGTCGTGCCGGTGGTGCCGGTCGTCTCCTCTTCGGTGGTGCCGGTGGTCCCGGTCGTACCCGTCGTACTGGTGGTGCTGGTGGTGCCGGTGGTGCCGGT
>CAXMLR010000516.1:0-3462 GCA_964194275.1 uncultured Solirubrobacterales bacterium | reverse complement strand
CCGCGCCCGTAGCTCAGGGGATAGAGCGTTCGCCTCCGGAGCGAAAGGTCGCAGGTTCAAATCCTGCCGGGCGCGCTCTGGGATCCTCGCAAATTGCGGGATGCCTCTGGACCGCGAGTGGGTGCGTCCTATTCGACCCGAGCTACCGCCGCGGCCAGCGCCGGCGCTAGCGCAGGGTCACGCCCACGGCGTAGCCGAGAGGCCGGCGGCTGCTGGCCGGCGGCAACTGGGCGGCCACCCGGAGCTGGCGATGGCGTGGCCAGTGCCGGGGTCGGCTGACCGTGCCCAGGCGGCAGTGCGCACGCCTGATCACGCGGCGTACCTGACCGATCGTCAGATGACGCAGCCGCGGCACGACGCAGTCGCCTGGGCCGCCGAGGCCACCGCCGCCGGTGTTACCTGCCAGCACCGTGTAGGGCGCGAGCGCGTAATCATCGACGGGGGTAGCCGGGTTGGTCGCCGCGACCGGAGCTCTGCCCCCGGAGACGAAACGCCAGTAGCTGTGTGAAGGCAGCCCCTCCACCAGCGTGCCGGTCAACGGTTGAGCCCGCAGGTGCGCGAGCGGGTCGGCGATGTTGTCGATGTCCCATCGGTCGATCGTCACCGACGGCAGTGGGACGCCGCCGAACATCGTCCAACTGCTCACCCCCAGTGGCGCCCCGCCCGCCACCCGGAACACGAGTCCGCCGGTGGTGGTGATGAAGGTGCCGTCAGCCGGCACAGGGTTCAGCGAGGCGAACTGGCCCTGGGAGATGGTCATCACCGTCGGGTAGCCCCCGAACCGGCTCAGGTCGCTGACGAACAGCGGCGCGCCGCCGGCGATCCGGTAGATGTCGGGCGAACCGGACACCTGCACGAACGTGTTGTCCGCGATCGAGACGCCCGCCGGCGCGGTCGCTCCGTCCACGTAGTCGCCGTCGATGTTGATCGTCACGCCCCCATAGGTCACGTCCCGACCACCGGAGTACTGGTGGATCCGCTGATGCGATGGCCAGTCACCACTCGGCACATACGGGTCGCTGGTGGAATGAGTGCCGTTCCAATCGGCGATCCAGATGTCGTCCGGCTCGACGAACGTGGTGTTGAGCCCAGCCACGAGGTCGGTGATCCCGGATGCGGCGCTGCTGTACACGCCGGACAGATACCCGTCGGCGTGGAGCGTGGTTGTCCAGGCGGACAGGAATTTACCGACCGCACTGGTGGCACTCCCCCCGGTTGAGTAGGCCTCCATGTCGAAGTAGATGGGGTTCCCCCGGCCGAGACCCACGGCCTGGGCCCGGCTCACGGCGTCGGCGGCCGCGGAGGCACCCTCGGCCGCGGCGTGCGCCGGCACGATCATCGCGCAGCTGCCGCAGGAGCCACCCGGGGCCTGCAGACCAACGTAGGTGGGGATCAAGTGCCAGCCGGCGGCGGTCTCGGTCGTCACCCAGGATGTCGTGAGATTGGGCTGAGCGCACGCCATGTTCGTGCCCCCTAGGTACACCCCGACCGTGTGGTACGGCGATGCCTTCCACGCCGACATGGCGCTCACGCTCGGCGTGGCGCAGGGGTCGAAACCAAGTCCTGTCGTGATGCCCGCGGCGTGGGCGACCGCTCCGGAGGCCGCGTGTGCCACTAGTCCGGCGGCGCTCGACGGTGTCCGGCTCGCGGGCACCGCCCGAAGCCCAAGGGCGCGGGCAACGGTGCCGGGGTCGCCGCGCCAGGTCGCGGTCACGGCGATCCCAGTGCGCCTGCGGACAATGCGGGTCGAATTTCCGCCGCCGGGCAGCACCGTCCCCTGCGCGGCCCCGCTGCGTGCGGCGGCCGCCGTCAGCGGTTCGACCAGAATCGCCTCGGTCCGGCCGACGGCGTGGGCGGGGCAGCGCTGGCTGGCCCCCGGAGAACCCAGATAGACCGCGTGGCGGTCAAAGCGCACACAGCTGTGCGGGCGCGCGCCGAGGTCGACAACCGGCCAGGCGGAAGGTACCCGGAGCGCGAACCCGTGGTAGCGAACGACCTTGGCGGCCGCGGAAACCGACGCATTGGCGAACATCACCCCTATGAGCACCGCCAGCGTCAAGACTCTGGACGTACGACTCATACGACGCGGCCGATGCTAGCCGATGAAGATGAGCTTACCCGCCGGTCAGCCCGACGGCGCGCTCCGTGGCGTCAGCGGCGCGAACGCGTCATCGGCGCGGCGAGCTGCGGCACTGCGAGCCGAGACGCACCGGCCGAAGTCGACGCCGACGCAGCCGTGCCACCGCCGGGGAGATGGAGCAGCACGATCACGGCGAGCGCGCAGGCGATCAGCCACATCAGCACGGTGAAGCGAGTGCTGACCTGACGCCAGTTGACAAACAGCAACGGCCGCATGAGAAACCGTTACCCGTTGCACCGGGGAATGAAGCGTCGATGGTGGCGGGAAGCATGGCCTTGCCATCCAGCGCGCGAGAGAATCGGATCTGGAGGATGATCCCAGGCCTATCTGCCGGTGAAGAGGAGAGCCCATGACTGATACGACGTCTGACTCAAAGCTGATCGCTTCGACGGTGTCGGCCCTGCCGGCGTCCGCTGCGGAGCGGTTCGGCGAACGCGTAGCCGCGCGCTTCAAGGAGCACGACGAGTGGCGCGATGCGAGCTACGCCGAGGTCGGCGCGGCAATCGAGGAGATCGCACTCGGACTGGTTGCGATGGGTATCGAGGCGGGCGACCGGGTCGCCATCTTGTCCGACACGCGGCTCGAGTGGACGCTGTCGAGCTATGGGATCTCCGCCGCCGGCGCCGTCGTGGTGCCGATCTACCCGACCAACTCTCCGCACGAGTGCCAATGGGTGATCGGGAACTCAGGCGCCCGGGCGGTGGTATGCGAGAACGAGGGTCAGGCCGAGAAGATCGAAAAGATCAAGCACGAGCTGCCGACGCTCGAGCACGTGATCGGGATCGAGTCCGGCGGCGAGATCACGCTCGAGCAGCTCCGCGAGCGGGGCCGTGGCGACGACAGCGACGAGCTGCGCTCCCGCCAGGAGCAGGTGAAGCCCGAGGATCCGTACACGATCGTCTACACCTCCGGCACCACCGGACCGCCGAAGGGCGTAGTCCTCTCGCACGCCAACGCGATGTCGGTCTGTCACATGGTGGAGGAGCTCCAGTTCGTGCAGCCCGGGGAGACCACGTACCTCTACCTCCCGCTGGCTCACTGTTTTGCGCTGACCTCGCAGCTGGCGTCGTTCGATCAGGGCACGACGATCGTGTTCTACGGCCGGGACACCAAGAAGATCTTGGAGGAGATCGTCGAGACCAAGCCGACGTACCTCCCTTCGGTGCCGCGGATCTTCGAGAAGCTCTACGCCGCCGCCAACAAGAGGCAAGAGCAGGCCAGCGATGCGGACAAGGAGCGCTTTCGCCAGGCCGTCAAGCTCGGCATCAAGGTGCGCCAGCTCCAGGAGCAGGGCGAGCCGATTCCGCAGGAGCTCGAGCGGC
>CAXMLR010000515.1:0-2974 GCA_964194275.1 uncultured Solirubrobacterales bacterium | reverse complement strand
ATGTGTATAAGAGACAGACACTGGGTTGAAGGGACTCGCTCGCCGGCGAGGGCGGCTGCTCAGCCGGCGCGCCGCCCAAGCCGGCCGCCGCGTCCCGCTCGACAGTCCTCGGCGGCTCGCGCGGCGGGGACTGAGCCTCGGCGCAGCGCCGTAACGCCGCGGTACGAACCAGGTCGATGACCAGCGTGAGTCGTTCGGAGAGCTCAGAAACCAGATCGGCGTCCGGCTGGCTCAGCTCGGTCCGGACCGCGCTCCAGATGACCCTCCGCAGCGTTTCGACCGCTCGTGCGGTCGCCTCCACCCCCCGGGAGCCGGCGATTTCGCCAGCCTGGGACACGAGCGGCTCGAGCGCTCCACCCGGCTCGAGCCGCCGAAGGTCCGATTCGTCGGCCAGCGCTCGAACGACCGCGCCGCAAAGCCGCGGTCCATCGCGGACGAGGTCCGCAGCGAGAATCGTCGGGGCGTCGTCCAACGGGGCCTGCTCGAGCAGCGCCAGCAGCCAGCCCTTGGTCAAATCCTCGGCACGCAGCAGTAACGCGTCGATCGGGGCGTCGGCCACCGGTCGCGCGCGCCGAAGCCTTGGCGGTCCCTGCTGCATTGAGACCTTGTATCACCCGTGTCAGTCGCCACCGCACGCGCTACGGATTCCGCCAGTCGCCACAATGACCTCTCGTGCCGGCCGCCCTGATCACGATCGCCGCAGCCCGTGAGCAGGTGCTCGGCCAAGCCGTCCCGCTGGCTGCGGAGTCGATCCCCGTCGATCAGGCACTCGAGCGGGTGTTGGCGGGCGAGATCGTCGCCGCCGCGGACGTCCCCTGCTTTGCCTCCTCGGCGATGGACGGCTACGCCGTGCGGGCCGGCGCCGCCGGCCGCCGGCTCACGCTCATCGGCGAATCGCGCGCGGGCTCGCCTTCAGCGGTGAGCGTCGGCGAGGGCGAGGCAATCCGTATCTCAACCGGCGCGGTGGTCCCCACCGAGGCGACGGCGGTGATCCGTCAGGAGGACGTCCGCGAGGCCGGCGCCGGAGCGATTCTCACCACCGCCGACGTGCATGCGGGGACCAACATCCGCGCCGCGGGCGAGGACATGCGTCGCGGCACACCGGTGCTCGCAGCCGGGACGGTGCTCGGCCCGGCGGAGCTGGGTGCCGCCACCGCCGCGGGAGCTGGGCAGTTGCCGGTCACCCGCCGCCCCGTGGTATCGGTCCTCTGCACGGGCGATGAGCTGCGGGCTCCGGGAGAGCCGTTAGGCCCCGGCGAGATCCACAACTCCAACGCCCCGATGCTGACCGCGCTCGCGCGTCGCAGCGGCGCCATCGCGGCGACAGCCCAGCGACTGCCCGATGATCTTGGCGCCACCGAGCTGGGGTTGGCGAGCGCCCTCGCCGGATCGGACGTCGTGGTGATTTCGGGCGGGGTCTCGGTCGGTCCTCACGATCACGTCAAGCCGGCGCTGGCCGCGCTCGATGTCAGTCAACGGTTCTGGCGCGTGGCCCTGCAGCCGGGAAAACCGACCTGGTTCGGCACTCAGGGGACCAAGCTCGTGTTCGGCCTGCCCGGCAATCCGGTCTCGGCCGTCGTGACCTTCACGCTGTTCGTCGCCCCAGCCCTGGCCGCGCTATTGGGCCAGCGGGCGCCGGGAGGGGAGCCGACGCTGGCGACGCTCGGCGTGGCGGTGCGCCGGAGCCCCGAACGAGAGCAGGCGCTGCGGGTGCGAACCGAGCACACGGCGGCTGGGCTGACAGTGACCCCCAATGGACCTCAGGGCTCGCACATCGTGACCTCGCTGGTGGGAGCCGACGCGCTCGCGCTGATTCCCGCCGGAGACGGAGAGCTTCCTGCCGGTTCGTCTGTGGCTCTGGTCGCACTGCCGCACTGAGCGCCGACGGAGCTTTCCCGGAAGAATCCCGTCTGTGAACGCGATCCTGATCGTTCTCGCCGCCGTGGTGGCGGCGCTCGCCGCGCGCCGGCGGCGCCGCAAGGGGCAGCTTCCCGCGCTCTCGGTGATCGTCTCTCCCCCCCACTCGACGTCGGTCGCCAAGAACGGCTCGGTGCAATCCGCTCAGTCGGCGCAGCTGACCGTCTCGGAGGCGGACCTCGAGCGGCTGTGGAACCCTACCAACCTCGAGAATCTCGCCCGAACGTACTGGCGGTTCCTGTCTCGGGTCACGATCGGCTTGATCCGGGTGGTCTACGGCGAGCACGAGCGTCGCGTCGTGTTCCTCGTCCGGCCCCTCACGCTGCTGCGATTTGATCCCCCGGTCTACGTGCTCGAAGATGATCACGGCAAGGTCTCGTGGCGAATCCGCGATGGCCTGCTCGTCGCTCGAGCCGGCCGGCGCTCGGGCTACCTGGAGCTCGATGTCCGCCGTGAGCCGCCCGATCCGGACTCGCCCGGATTGCGAAAGCTGAAGATCGAGGTCGCGGTGACGAACTTCTACCCCTCGATCGCGACCGGGTTCAGCACGCCCGTGTACGAGGCGACGCAATCGGTCATCCACGTGCTAGTGACCCACTCGTTCCTGCGCTCGCTGGCCGGACTGGAGCTCGCCGAGTCCAAGATCGGAAGCCTGGCCGCCCCCGTGGAGGCAGCTGACGAGGCGGCGGGGGCTCAGCCGTAGCGGACGCCCGTCAGGGCCCGCAGCTTTGCGCGGTCGTGACGGGCCGATACGCGCCGAACCGTTCCCGAGCGTGAGCGCATGACCAGCGATTCCGTAGTCGCGCCTCGATCGCCCTGGTAGCGGACGCCCTGGAGCATGTCCCCGTCGGTCACTCCCGTGGCCGAGAAGAACACGTCATCGCCGGCGACCAGGTCGTCGACGTTCAACAGCTTGGAGACGTCATAGCCGGCGTCGATCGCGGCCTGGCGCTCCGCGTCGTCGCGCGGCCAGAGGCGGCCGAGCAATTGGCCACCGATGCATTTGATCGCCGCGGCCGAAATCACGCCCTCCGGGGTCCCGCCGATCCCCCACAGC
>CAXMLR010000514.1:0-2404 GCA_964194275.1 uncultured Solirubrobacterales bacterium | reverse complement strand
CATCGACACCAACCCGATCGCAAGCCGCATCGCGACTCGTGGAGCCGCGCTGGCGAATGCCTACCGCAGCGGCATGATCAACGAGACCAACAACCTCGACCAGACGGCGATCATCGATTGCCGCGGCCCGGACCCCGGTGCCTTCCACGACGCCTACCGGGCGTTCGCGGTCCGCGCGCGCCTGGATCGCGAGCACCGCAACCACGCCAACCAGCTGATCTGGGAGGGTCCGGCGGCAATCATCGGCGACACCCAGTGCAACCTCACGAGCCTGATCGCGATGGATCGCTGGCTCGGTGCGGTCGAGCAGGACACGAGCTCGAAGACGCAGGCGCAGAAGGTCGCCGCCGACAAGCCGGCCAACCTCGGCGACAAGTGCTACGACGGAATCGGGAACAAGGTCTCCGACGGGCTCTGCCCGGCAGGCGTCGTGCCGATCTACGGGACGCCGCGCACCGTCGCCGGCGACGCGATCACGACCGACGCCAACAAGTGCCAGCTCAAGCCGCTGAGTCGCTCGGACAACTACGGGACGATTCCGTTTACCGACGCCCAGTGGACGCAGCTGCAGTCGCTGTTCCCGAACGGAGTCTGTGACTTCAGCAAGCCCGGTGTGGCCCAGCAGCCAACGGTCCCATGGATGACTTACCAGGACTCCGCTGGCCACGTGATCTACGGCGGCAGGCCGCTGGGACCGGCGCCGGTGTCGCTCCCCTTCGGCCCCAACGCTAGCTGCACCCGAACCCCAGGCTTTGTCGCCGGCTCGTCGGTCGGTCCGGTCAGGCTCGGCATGACCCGAGGCCAGACGCGTCGCCTGTTCCCGAGCTTCTCGACCCGCCGCCGACGCTACATGGACTTCTTCTGCCCAACCGCCCACGGCATCCGTGTCGGCTACCCCTCCCCGGCCCTGCTGCGCACGCTCTCGCCTACGCAGCGGGGACGCGTGAGAGGCCGGGCCGTGCTCGTGCTGACCGCCAACCCCAGCTACGCGCTGGATGGCGTGCACCCGGGCGCCAAGCTGGTCGCGGTCGCGCGACGGCTGAAGGTCGAGCGCCGCTTTCAGATCGGCCTGAACTCATGGTATTTCGCTCCCGCGGGGCGCAGCCGAGGCGTGCTCAAGGTCCGCCACGGGACCATCGAAGAAGTTGGGCTCGCCGACAAGCGGCTAACCAGCAACCGCGCCGCCTCTAGACGTTTCCTCGCCAGATTCTCCTGACCGCGCTTGCCGATCCAGCTGCCGCACTGGCCTAGATCTGCCGGCGGCGAAGCAGATCTCTTACGGGTGGGCGGTTGGAAATTCCGGATCTCACCAAGGGGAACGCCTGCACCGCCGATCCGTGCCTAAGCGCGACCAGCGCTGCCGAAGCCGCCCTAGCGCCCTGCTCTCGGCGACAGGCGCGCCTCCGAACCGAAGCCAGGCGATATCGGCCTCGGCGTCGTAGTGGCCGTCGATCTTCATCTTCATGGATGCTAGCCCTGTCGCCAGAGGGTGACGACCAGCACCGTCAGCTCGTCGTCAGCGGGATGGTTGTACGCGATCGTGAGCGGCCCTGCCGTCACGACCCAGTCGGCGGCGCCGGTACGGCGACTATGACCTGTCAGACCGCCTCCACATCGGTTCGCGGCATGCCCCAGAAGCTGCGCCTTGGCGAGGGCGTGGTCCGTCCATGCGACCAACCGGGGCTCAGGGTCGGGCATGGCGCTCGGTGTCAACTGGCGCGGGCTCGATCCGCGATGTCTGGAACGCCTCGGCCAACCGCTCCGCCGCCCCTGCCTGCTCCCGGTAATGCATGTACCTCATCGTGGTCCGGACCCCGGCGTGCCCGAGCCACGCCTGGAGCTCGACGATCGACTCGGCGCCGCGGACCGCGAGCGTCCCGAAGGTGTGGCGCAGGTCATGGAAGCGGATCGGACGAAGGTCGGCACGCGAGCGTCATCACCCGTTGACGACTCTCGCTGCGCAAGCTTCGATAGCACAGCGGCCACCTCTCGGGCACCATTGGCACCACGACCGTGGCCGGACTTCGGCGCGCTCAGCCGGCCGTTGGCAGAGCTGCCCGACACGCGAATCGCAGAACGTTCGAAGTCGGCATCGCCCTAGCGCAGCGCGATCAGCTCGCCGCGGCGGAGCCGCGTAAACGCCGCGGTCAGAAAGAGCGCGCCGTCCTGCTCCGAGGCTGTAGCGCGTACGAGCGCCCGGACCTCCTCGGGCGAGTAGAAGTCGAACCGGGTCGCGTCGTAGCGACGCTCGCGGAGCTTCTCGACGTCGCGGACAGGGTTCGACGGCAGCCCATACGCCTTCCGTGCCCGCTCCATGATCCCGCCGAGGATCGACACCGCCTTATTCCGGGTCCGGTTCGTCAATAGCCGCCCCTCCCCCAGCGACGCCCGCCAGTTCTCGATC
>CAXMLR010000513.1:0-1575 GCA_964194275.1 uncultured Solirubrobacterales bacterium | reverse complement strand
CGTTGTGGTCGGTGATCGCGATCGCCCCCAGCCCACGCATCTGAGCCTCGGCGAGCAAGACCTCGACCGGCGTCGCGCAGTCGTAGGAATGGTCGGTGTGCATGTGCAGGTCAACATCGATGAGTCCTCGAGAGGAGAGCCGCCGCTGGACCGCTCTCACCCCCCGGCCGTCGTGGCGCCGGGCCACGAGGCTGGCGTAGATCTCCTCCACCTCGTCGGCCACGCGCGGCCAGCGCAGAGTCGCGCGGAGTTCATCCGCGCCGGAGCGCAGGCGATCCCGCAGAACGCCGTCGGAGATCAGCCGGGTCAGGTGGGCGGCCAGCGTCTCGACGTCGCCGGGCTCGAACTCCAGGCCGTAGCTCCCCTCGGCCAGCAGCTCCTCATAGGCGGGCAGGCGCGAGGCCACTGGCACCAGGCCGGCCGCGAGACCGCGCACCAGCGTGCCGGGAGTCACGCGGATCCCCTCTGAGGCCAGGACGATCACCTCGGCGGCGCTGGCCGCCTGCGCATCGGTGCAGTCCCTAGGGTCGACGAAGCTGACTCGCTCGCGCAGCTCGCGGCTGAGCGTGGTCGGCGCGGCCAGCGGCCGAGAGGACCAGACCGTCGCGCGCCAGGGCAGCTCGCCAGGCAGCGCGCGCAGGGCACGCAGGAAGGTCCGGAGCGCGGCGCGCTCCTCCCGCGCGATCATCACCAGCTCGACGTCCGGGCCCACGCTGGGCTCCCGCTGCTCGTCCGACGCAGGCATGATCACCTGGTAGTCGGCGGGGAAGAAGCTCTGCATCAGCTCGCGGGTGGCCCGGTAGCTGGCGATCCGCGCGTCCAGCCGGCTGAACAGAAGACGGGTCAGCGGCCGGGTCAGCTGCGTCGAGAGGATCCGCTCGGTGGGCACGTGGAAGCTGCCGACGTTCAGTGCATGCGACTGGCGCAGCGCGACGCTGGAGGCGCTCGGCGCGAATGGCTCGTGGACGTGCACGACATCGAGCGGCAGGACGCCCAGCGCCTCTTCGATCGTGCGGGCGACATCGACCGGCAGCGAGGCGGCGCGACGCTGGGTGGGAGAGAACGGCAGCACTTCACCGACGCCCAGCACGACGGGCGCTCCGTCGGCGCGCTGCAGCAGCGCATCCACGGAGCCACGCAGTGCCCGGCGGCTGTCACGGACCAGTGTCCGGGACTCCGAGGGCGCGATCGTCAGGACGCGGTGGCCGCGCTGTGCCAGTTCGGCCCCGAGCTTCGCGACGTATTCGTTTACCTCATTGGCTGCCTCCCATGCGAAAGGCGTCACCTGCGCGATCGCGAGGCGCGTGGACGGCACGTTGTTCAGTGTATTTACAGGGGGCCGCCGCGGCCCCTTGGTTTCTATTTCGCTGCCGGCTTCGCGGTCGCTGGCGCCTTGGCGGCACCGGCGGTGGCCGGCTGGCGCGAATACTTGGCGATGAACTTGTCCGTCAGCTCGCGCGCCTCGTCATCCGGGCGCTGATGCATCGGTGATTTCATCAGGTACGAGCTGGGTCCGTCGAGCTGTCCGGACACGCCGTGGTTCAGGGCAAGCTTGCAGCAGCGCACCGCGTCGAT
>CAXMLR010000512.1:0-4202 GCA_964194275.1 uncultured Solirubrobacterales bacterium | reverse complement strand
GCGGCGGTGGGCTCGTCGAGGATGATCAGCTTGGGGTCGCCGAGCAGCGAGCGGGCGATCGCCACCGCCTGGCGCTGACCGCCGGACAGCGATGCGACCTGGATGCGGACGGTGGGGATCTTGGCCGACAGCTCGCGCAGCAGCTCCCAGGCGCGGAGCTCCATCGCCACCTCGTCGAGCATGGCCGGGCGTAACTCGTGGCCGAGGAACAGGTTCTCGACTACGTTGAGGTTCTCGCACAGCGCGAGGTCCTGATAGACGGTGGCGATCCCCAGCGCCTGCGCGGCGGCTGGGCTGCGGATCTGCACTGCCTCGGATTCGAAGCTGACCGTGCCCGAGTCCGCAGCATGCACTCCGGCAAGGACCTTGACCAGGGTGGACTTGCCCGCCCCGTTGTCGCCGACGAGAGCCACGACGTGCCCCGAGGGCACGTCGAGGTTCACGTCGGTGAGCGCGGCCACCGCGCCGAAGCGCTTGTTGATCCCCCGGAGAGAAAGGACCGGGCGTTGCTGTGTGGTCGTGCTCATCGCGGCCGCCTACTTGATGCCGAGCTTGGCGCAGGCGGCTGCGTAGGTCGAGGTGCACACGGCCGAGGCCTTCTGCAGGCCGCTGTCGATCAGCTGTTGCTTGATGTTCTTCTGGGTGACCACAAACGGGGTGAAGATGTCCGACGGGGTCCCAAACACGGTCGCGTTCGGGGTCGACGTCTTGCCCTGTAGGAGGTCGTAGGCGGCATTGGCGGCAGCGGTCGCCACGATGTGGATCGGCTTGTTGATCGTGTTGTACTGATCTCCCGCGACGATCAGCTGCGCCGCCGCGGTGACGGCGTCGTTGCCGGTGACTGGCGGGACCGGCGTCACGCCTGCCGCCTTGAACGCGGCGATGGACGCGTCACCGGTGCCGTCATTGGCGGCGACGACGCCGATGATCTTGGAATGAAAGCGCGAGATCTGACCTGAGACCCAGTTCTGGGCCAAGGACGGGGTCCACATCGGCGTGTCGTACTCGGCCAGAACCTTGATCCCGCTGGGGTCCACACCCTCGTGGATGCCCTTCTTGATCAGGCCTGCCGCCGCGTCGGTCGGGGAGCCGTTGACGATCAGGATCCCGCCCTTGCTCACCGCACCCGTGCGCTTTAGGTGGTCGACCAAGGAGCTCGAGATCAGCTTGCCGATCCGCTCATTATTGAATGAAACGTAAAAGCTGGTGTGGAGTTTTGGGAACGGCCGATCGTAGGAGACGATCTTGATTCCGCGCGCCAGCGCCTGCTGGACACTGGAGGCCAGTGCGGTCGCGTCGACCGGGTCGAGCACTATCACCTTGGCGCCCTGGGTGATCACCGACTGCATCTGGTTCTGCTGAGTGGAAGCGCTCCCATTGCCGTTTTGGTAGAGCACCTGGCAGCTGGGGCACAGCTGCTTCATGCGCGTGACGAACAACGGATGGTCGTAGAGCTCATAGCGCGTCGAGGCCTCATCGGGCATCAGGAACGCGACCTTGGAGCCCGAGGTCGACTTGGCACCGCCGCCCGATCCACTGCTCGAGCTCCCGCCCGAGCCCTTCACGCTGTTGCCGCACGCGGCGACCGCCGCGGCGGCGAGCACGCTCACCAATGCGGTAACGATGAGACGAAGGCTTCTACTCACGACGGTCCTCCTTTGGTGGGTGAGCGGTCCGCTCATGCAGGGATCAGCGAGACCTTGATCGAGCGCGAGCTATCGCGGACGAGCTCCAGCCCATGCTCAAACTCGGCGAGCGGGAGCTGGTGGGTACAGATACGGTCCATCGGGAGCCGTCCCGACTCGATCATCGCGATCGCCGTCGGCCAGCAATTAGGGCCGAGATGAGCCCCGAGGACGTCGAGCTCTTTATCGTCGGAGATAACGCTCCAGTCGGTGGTGACGTCGTCCTTGAAGACGCTGTACTCAACGAACGTGCCCTGCTTGCGCAGCAGGCTCAAGCCCTGCGCGACGGCGGCAGGGTGGCCGGTGCCCTCAAGGTAGATGTCGGCGCCGTAGCCGTCGGTAAGCCGCGCCACCTCGCCGGCGATGTCGTCACGGGCGACGTTCAGGGCCAGGTCGGCGCCGCAAGCGGAGGCGAGGGCAAGCTTGTCATCCTCGAGATCCAGGGCGATCACGGAGCCGGGATGCTTGGCCGACGCCCCGGCGACCATGCCCAGACCGATCGGTCCGCAACCGGCCACGACGACGACGTCCCCGAAGCGGATATCGGCGCGCTCGACAGCGTGCAGCGAGCAGGACAGAGGCTCGACAAAGGCGGCGTGGGCCGGCTCGAGATGCTTGGCCACCCGATGCACGAGCGACTCGACGGGATAGACCATGAACGGGGCCATCGCGCCCGGAGTACGCCGTTTGAAGCCGTAGATGTCGTGGGGGCGGCACATGTGGTACTGGCCCCGCAGGCAGTATCGGCACTCCCAGCACGGCACGATCTGCTCCGACACCACCCGGTCACCGAGGGCGACGTTCCAATGCGCGGCCGCGCGCTCGTCCAGATCCACGATCTCGCCGACGAACTCGTGGCCGGGGATCACCTCTGTCTCTGCCCAGGCAGGACGGGTCTCGTCGCCCCAGAACTTGGCCGCGCCGTCGTAGCACTTCAGGTCGCTGGCGCAAATGCCCACCGCCTCGACACGGACGAGCACCTGTCCGGCCTCAACCTTCGGCTTGGAGACCTCCTCGAGCCGGTAATCACGGGGTCCGTGACACACGACGGCCTGCATCTGCTCACTCACAGCCTGTTCTCCGTCTCGTTGGGGGAGTACCCTAACCGGAGCTTGCACGTTTGTCCAGCACAAATGTTCACACTGCCAGAATGCACTCCCACCACCAAGCTGTCGCTGTGACCACCGAGGACCTGAACCGAGGAAAGTTCTCGGGCGCGCTGATGCACGCAGCGGCGCGGCTGTACTACCTCGAGGACGCCACCCAGGCCGAAATCGCCTCCCGGCTCGGGACGAGCCGCACGACGGTCAGCCGCGTGCTCGCCGAAGCGCGGCGCCAGGGCATCGTGCGCATCGAGGTGGTCGCCCCCCGCGAAGAGGGCCGCGACGCCTTGGCCGAGCAGTTGCGCGATGCGCTCGGCCTCGCCGCGGTCCATCTCTCAGCACTCGGCTCGCGGGCGCTCGGCCACGTGTTCGCGCGGGGGCTGGCCGGCGCGCTGACCGGTGCCGGCCTGACCCGTGGCGACGCTCTGCTTATCTCCTCGGGCCGCTCGATCTACGAGGCGGCCCAGAGCGAGCTCCCCTCGCTGCCAGGAGTGATGCTCGCGCCCACGCTCGGTGGCCAGGACGAACCGGAGGCTTGGTATGCGACCAACGAACTGACTCGCCAGATCGCCGAACGCGTCGGGGGCGCCCCGGTCTTCCTCTACGCTCCCGCGCTGCCCCAGCCCCGCCTCCACCAGCAACTCATGGACGATCCTTCGGTGCAGCGGGTCCTCAGACTGTGGAACTCGGCCCGGGCCGCCGTGGTCGGAGTGGGGGCGCCCCTGTCGACCCGCACCACCCTGCCGCGCTTCGTGCCCGAGCGCACCGACGCGCTGCGCCACGCCGTCGGCGACATCTGCGGGCGCTTCTACGACGCCGAAGGCGAACCGATCCGCTTTCCCGGCTCCGAGCGGATGATCGCCACGCGGCTTGAGCAGCTGCGTGAAATCCCCGTGACCATTGCGCTGGCGGCCGGTGCGCCGAAGATCCCGAGCATCCTCGCCGCCGCGCGGGCGGGCTATTTCAACCACCTCGTCACCGACGAGGAGACCGCGCTCGGCCTGCTCACCGCCGGTGGCGATGCGGCCGGCAAAACGGGCGCGGCGCAGCAGGCTGGTCAGACGTAATACGCCAGTGCGGGGGCCACCGGGTCCGTTTCGCCCCACCAAAGTGGACTGCTCGGTCCGCAACACTTCTCAGTTGCCGCCGGCTGGGGAGTCAACTCCTCGACTGCTGCTACGAGCCGGCCGCGGTCGAAGGAGAAGTCCCGCCACCATGCGAGCACGCCAACCTCGGTTCCCCGCGCGTGTGAGGAGAAGCCCGCCTTGCGGCCGGCGCTCTGCCATCGCGGACGCATGCTTAGTGCTCGGCTCGGCCAATCCAACCGGCAGCACTCCCAGCTCAGTGCTGGCGCGCAGATAGCCCTCCGGGTGAGGCTTGCCGTGCTGGTGTTGATGGACAGCCAGGATGGTGA
>CAXMLR010000511.1:0-11315 GCA_964194275.1 uncultured Solirubrobacterales bacterium | reverse complement strand
GGCTGGGAGATGTGAAAAAGGAACGGCCCGAAACCCCTTTCGAGCGGACGGAGGCCGGGGCCCGCCCGGGGCCCCCGCCGCTCTACTGTTACCGGCCGCTCACGGGGACGTTCATCCGGGAGCGGCTCGGACTGCTCTCGGCGCTCCCCACGTATGCGCCGGCCGCGCAGGGACTGGCCGACCTGGCCGACCTGGACGGCCTCGATGCCTATCTTCAGGAACGAGGGGAGCGCCGGATCCCCGATCGCCCTCGGGAGCTGGGTGACACGGCGCTGAGGTCGTTTCTGGCCCGCGTGTTCGCGGAGCGGAGCGCGTTCGGGTTCGACCCCGAGCGTTTCGAGGCGGCCTACGAGGAGCTCGAGCGAACGCTCTACGAGGGACGCTGCGTCACCACGGTGATCGCCCCGCTGCTCGGCATCTCGCTTGATCCGGACACGACCGAGCTGCCGCTCGGCGACGGGCTCTCGCTGATCCGTGGGGAACTGCTGGATGATGCTCCGCCGGAAGCGGTGTGGGGCGCGCCGGCGGCGGACACCGCGGGCGGGGAGGAGCCCAACGTGCTGGTCGCGCTGAGTGCGCGCGAGGAGCGCCCGGCCCGCTCGCCGGTGTCGCAGGCCCGCTCCCGTTTTCGCCGGGTCTTGACCGCGCTGCGGCTGTTCGAGCGGGGGGGCTACTCGCTGGGGCCACAGGCGTGGACGCGAACCGACGCCGGTGCCTGGCGCGCGGTGGCGCTCGGCGGCAGCGGCCGTCCCCGGCTGGTGACGCTGATCGGGGCCGCGCAGGAGGACGAACTGCGGGCGTTCTGCAACCTGGTGGCCAGGCGCACGCCGACGAGCGGTGAGCTTGCGTGGGCGCTGGGCCGATTCGAGCTCGGCTGCGAGCGGTTGGCTCCGTTCGAAGCGCTGACTGACCATCTGCTGGCTCTGCGCGCGTTGCTGGAGCCGGAAGGTCCCGGCAGCGGCCGCCTCGCCCAGCGCCTGGCGGTGCTCTGCGCAGCCCCGGACGAGCGAGTTGCGCTCGCCGAGCGCACAGCCCATGCGATTTCGCTGGAGCGCGCGGTGATCTCCGGGCTCGCCCCGGCGGGTTCGGGCGCCAACGGCTTGGTGGAGGAGCTCTCAGAGCACCTGCGCGCGCTGTTGCGCGACGTTCTCTGCGGCCATCTCGACTCAGATCTGCGCAGAATCGCCGACGAGATGCTCGCCGAGGCTGCCGCGGTCACCGTCAGCGGCTAGCGCTCGGCAACTTTAGGCGCGCTCGCTACCCTTACTGGCGACCGCTCCCTACTCGGTCCCCTCGGGGGCCGGGAGTGTTTTGCCGCCAGGCACAACATTTAAGTCCTGGGGCTCGTAATGAAGTCAGAGGGAGCGCGATCACAGTCACTCGGGCGGGCCCTGTGCCCGCTCGAGGTGTTTTTCGACCCCCATGGCCCGGGTAAGACGCAGGTGCATGCCCACCGAGCCGCAACTTCTCACCTTCGCTCAAGTGGTGCACCGCGCCGTGGAGGCCTGCGACGACGGTAGCTCGGAGGCGCTCGACGATCTGCTCGCGCGCTTTGAGGATGACGACGAGCCGATCGCGGCGATCGAGAACGTCGAGACCCGGCTCGACTTCACGGTCGGGCCGCGCGATGAGGACGACGACCCCGCTTTCATCATGGCCTGCGCGATCATCGTCTACCTCGGTTATCGCCGGGACGAGGTTGACGCCGGCGCGACCGAACTGCTGCGCCTGGCGGCGCGAGCCGAGTTCGATGGACATCCTCCTCCGAGGGTGGCAAGCTGGCTCGAGCAAAGTGGTGTTTCGTTCTAGCTCATCGGTTCTCTCGCCTCTTACCGCAGCAGCGCGCCGACCGCGCGGCGCCGCGCCGGGGCGCCCTCCCGCCGTTCACCCGGATTGCCTGAGCACGCCACGGAGAGACGAAAACGGATTCGAGGAGCTCTGTCATCTGGTGAGCGAGGCGAACCCGGACACGGCATTGTGTGGCCGTGACGTCACCGGATACCCGTGGAATCCGCCATGGCCGCGCTGCGAAGCCTGCCTGGCTGTGGCCCGCGGCGAAATGAACTGAGCGCCTCCGCAAATGAGCAGCGACGGCCTGATCTGCATCGTCGAGATCGTCAAGGGAAGCCGCAACAAATACGAGTACGACCCTGAGCTCGGTGCCATCAAGTTCGATCGCTACCTGATGCCGTCCATCGTCTATCCAGCCGACTACGGGTTCATTCCTGAGACGCTGGCGCTCGACGGGGACGCGCTCGACGTGCTCGTCTGCCTGTCCGAGCCAACCTTTCCGGGCTGCCTCGTCCCCGTTCGCCCGATCGGGCTGTTCGAGATGGAGGACGAACACGGGGTCGACGACACGGTGCTGTGCGTCCCGTTGAACGACCCGGGCTGGAACTCCCTGAACCAGGTCGATGACCTCCCCGAGCCCCTGCGCCAGGAGATCTCCCATTTCTTCGCCGTGTACAAGGATCTCGACCCCGACCGCCAGTCCGAGGTCAAGGGATGGGGCGACCGGGACAAGGCCGTGGCGACGATCGAAGCCGCGCGAGTGCGATATCGGGATCGGGCCGACCGGCCCGCGTGAGACGCAGGGGCGGAGCGGCGTCGCTCGACCTTCGAGAGCTGGCGGCCGTGTTCGCCGGAGGCGCGTTCGGAGCGGCGGCGCGCGGGGCGCTCGCCGACGCCTGGGCGGTCAACCCGGGCCAGTGGCCCTGGGCCACGTTTACCGTGAACCTGCTCGGAGCATTTCTGCTGGGGCTGTTCTCCACCAGGCTCCAGGAGCGCCTCCCGCTTTCGGCTTACCGCCGCCCGTTTCTCGGGACCGGTGTCTGCGGCGGACTCACAACGTTCTCCACGATGCAGGTGGAGTTGCTGCGGATGCTCGACCGTGCAGAGCTCGTGCTCGCGCTCGCCTACGCCCTCAGCAGTGTCATCGCCGGCTTCATCGCCGTCGCTCTCGCGACGAACCTCGTGCGCCGGACCGGTGTGAGCGGATGACGCTTCCGGCGCTGGTCGCCGTTGGGTTGGTCGGCGGTGTCGGAGCGCTCGGCCGCCTGCTCCTCGACGGCGCGGTCGCGACCCACGCTCGAGCGTTTCCCTTTGGCACCCTGCTCGTGAATCTCTCTGGTGCGTTCGTGCTCGGCCTGCTCGTTGGCCTTGGCGTCGGTGGTGACGCCAACCGCTTTCTGGGAACTGGACTGATCGGTGGGTACACCACCTTCAGCACCTGGATGTTCGAGAGCCATCGCCTCGCGGAGGACCGACGAGGACGCCTCAGTCTGGTCAACCTCGCGGCGAGCTTGGTCACCGGTGTCGGCGTTGCCTGGGCAGGCAGCAGATTGGGGGCTGTCCTGTGAGCCAGGATTGCCTGAAGCTCACGGGTTACTTCGGCGAGCGCGACCGCGTTGAGGGGGGATTTCTGGCCGATGCGCTTCTCGACATCTTCGGCCGTCATGGCTTACAGGCGAGCCTGTTGATCCGGGGTGTGGAGGGTTTCGGCGTCAAGCACCATCTGCGCAGCGATCGGCTGCTCACGCTGTCGGAGGACCTTCCTCTTGTGGCGGTGGGGGTCGACACCACCAGCAAGATTCAGAGCGCGCTGCAGGATGTGGAGCGGTTGCACTTCGATGGCCTCGTCACGCTCGAGCGGGCACGGATGCTCACCGGCGATCGCGACTCGTTACCGGCCGCGGAGACCAGCAGCGCAACCAAGCTGACCGTCTACCTCGGCCGTCATGAGCGCGTGGAAGGACGCCCGGGATACGCGTCGGTGGTCGGGTTGCTGCAGCGCCGGGGTCTCGCCGCTGCGACGGTGTTGCTGGAAGTGGACGGGACGTCGGGGGGGACTCGCCATCGGGCAAGGTTCTTCTCGAGCAATGCCGACGTTCCGCTGATGATCATCGCGGTAGGACGGGCCGACTTGGTCGCGGACGTGCTTCCGGAGTTGATGGCGATCGTGCGAGAGCCCCTGCTCACGCTCGAGCGGGTACGCGTGTGCAAGCGCGAGGGCCTCGGCATCGAGGCGCCGCACGACCGGCCCGCGCCGGCCGCGGGCGACGAGGCCCTATGGCAGAAGCTGACCGTCCACGCCGACGAGGCGAGCGAGTACCGGGGGCGCCCGCAGCACCGAGAGCTGATCCACGCGCTCCGTGCCGCCGGTGCCAGAGGGGCGACGACGGTGCGCGGGGTATGGGGCTATCACGGCGACCACGACCCGCACGGTGACTCGTTCTGGCAGCTGCGGCGGCGGGTCCCGATGATGACGGTGGTCATCGACGCGCCGGAACGCATGCCCGCGCTGTTCGCGATCGTGGATCAGCTGACCGAGGAGGCCGGGGTCGTGACCAGCGAGCTGATCCCCGCCTTCCGGGCCACTGGTCCGGGCATGGCCTTCGGCGCCCTCAAGCTCGCCGGGATGTAACGCTATAGCGCATGTTTCACGTCGAGCTGCGCCAGTTTCCGCATTCTGCGCGGGCGTTCAACCTGAGCATTGACGAGCTCCGCTCGAGCTTCCTCTCTCCGTGGGTGGCCGGCGACACGCTCGAATGGGCGCAACGCCAGTGGGCTCCGGACCGCGCCAAGCTGACGATCTATCAGGGTCCGGAGCTGCGATCCGACGAGCTGGGGATGGGGCGAGGCTGGGGCAACGCGGCGCGCTCGGGCGAGGACGTCACCGCGCAGGTGCTCGCCGAGCACCAGCAGGCGGCGCGGGGCGGCGAGCCGCTGCAGGCGCTGAAGCTCGATCTGGCCGAGCTGTGTAGCCAACGGCCATTGACCCTTCCTGGAGTAGCGAGACTGGCCTCGCACCGCTGGCCGCAGATGCGCGCCAGCGAGCGCCTGGCGCTGGCCGAGCAGGCGGTCTGGGAGCTGCTGCACGAACGACGGGTGGATCTGGTCAGCGGAACGGCGGACGCGGGAGCACCGATCGCGCAGGACGACTGGCAGAGCGCGCTGCTGGCCTGGAGCAACTGGGCCGGCGAGGCGCAGCACGCGCGCGGGCTCGCCATCCGCACGAGCGCCGATGCAAACTGAGTGGACGCCACTAAGTGCTCGTTGCCGCAAATACCGTCGCATTCGACGCGCTCTCGGCGACTAGCCACCTTAAGCCACGACGTCCGCGATCATCCGATCGCGCTCCGGACCGGTGGCGAACAGGTAACGGTGGATCCGCAGCAGCCCCTCGACGTCGTGGACATCGTCATCGAAGTGGGGCACGAGCAGTAGCGGCCGGCCACCCAGCTCGTCCCGCAGGCGGGCGATGTTGCGCTCGTCGCGCCGGGCCAGCACGTGGTAGTCGCAGAGGTTCTCGGTCACCCGCGCGGCCAGCGCGGGGCCCAGCTGTTCCACCAGCTCCGACTCGGCGTCTCCAGGAGCGCTGTCGCCGAGCATGTCGTGGTGAACCCGGTTCACGATTGCGCCGACAAACGGAAGCCCGCCCTCCTCGAGGGTGCGGCCGAACCAGATCGCCTCCTCCACCGGCTCGGTCTGCGCCGAGGTGACGAGCAGGAAGGCGCTCGTGTCGGCGTGCAGCATCTGCTCCACCTGGGCGGCTCGGCGGCTGAAGTCCTCGGTCATGTCGCCGAGCAGGGCAAAGAACGTGGTCAGGTCGTTGAGCAGGTCAATGCCGGTGACCCGGCGCAGCGCCGCCAGCAACGGCGCCGCGCCGCGCCCGAGGACGCGCACGCTGAAGCCGGTTGGGCGGATGAATGCCTTCAGCGCGCGGCCTTCCAGGAACGAAGTCAGGCGACCGGGTGCGTCGAGAAAGTCCAAAGCATTACGCGAGGGCGGAGTGTCGAGCACCAGCAAGTCGAAGTCGCCCTCGCGGTCGAGCTCGTAGAGCTTGGCGATGGCCGTGAATTCCTGTGAGCCGGAGACCGCGGTCGAGAGCTCGCGGTAGACGCGATTGGCCTTTATCTCCTCGGCCCGCTCAGGCGTCGGCGCGACGCGATCGATCAACTCGTCGAACGTGCGCTTGGGGTCGAGCATCATCGCCCAAAGCTCGCCCTCTATCTCCAAGCCGCCTTCGGCGAGGCGTTCCGGTGCCACACGGGTGGGTTCGTTCTCGAGCTCTCCGAGGCCGAGCGCGTTGGCCAGGCGCCGGGCGGGGTCGATCGTGACTACGGCCACCTTGGCGCCTTGCGCGGCCATGCCCAGCGCGATCGCCGCCGACGTGGTGGTCTTGCCGACGCCTCCGGAACCGCCGCATACGCACACACGTTTTCCCTGCAGCAGCTCGGCGACGCTCACGTGGCGAGTCTAGGCCGGGGCCGCGAGAGAAGACCGCTGGGCGAGTCCAACCTCGAGCGCGTCGGCCAGCAGCTCGAGCCCCGCGCGGCCGAGCTGGTCAGCGAACAGGTATGGCAGCTCCACCAGCGCCATCCCCAGCCCGTCGCGGAGACGGCTCAGCTGCTCACCCTGGACACTCACGCGAGCGCTCTCCGACAGCGCGGCGCGAACCGCGCCCCGGCTCGGCAGGGCGTTGAGCTCGCTCAGCGCCGCCTTCAGCCTCCGCGCATCCCGCGCGCTGAACCGCGCCGGGTAGAGAGAGTTGACGATCACCGCATCAAGCGCGAGTCCCTCGCGCTCCAGGTCGTCCTTGATCGCCATGGTCTCGTTCACCGGCATCTCCTCGGCGGTCGCCACGGCCACCAACGCGGTGAAGTCGCGATCGGCCAGGGTGGCGGCGATCGCTCGCCCCTGATGGGCGATCGGGCCGACCCGCGCGATCTCGGCGAACGTGCGCGGCGTCTTCAGGATGCCGACGCCGTGGCCGGTGGCCGGGGCGTCGACGATCACCAGATCGTACGACGCGGCCCCGCTGGTGCGCCGCTGGAGCTGCGCCAGTTCCCAAACCTTTCCGATACTGAGCAGCTCGCGCATTCCCGGTGTGGCCATGGCGAAGGCTCCGAACAGCTTGCTCGAGGCGAGCATCTGGCCGAGGGCTCCGGTCTTGAGGCGGAGGTATTCCTCCATCGCGTGCTGAGGGTCGATCGAGATGGTGAACAGCCCCGGCGCCAGCTCAACCTCCTGAAACGGCTCGGCATCCTGGTCGAACGCCTGCTGCACGCGATCCTGGCTCGCCAACTCGGCGACGATCGTGCGCAGACCGCCGCGCGCGGCCAGCAGCCCGAGAGCCGTGGCCACGGTCGACTTCCCGACGCCGCCTTTGCCGGTGACGAAGATCAGGCGGCGATCGAGTATCGCGGGCACAAAGGGTGAAAATAGCGACCGGGTGCCCATCGGCGAGCACGGGGAGCCCGAGCGCGGTGGGCGCCGCCGCGAAGAGGAATTTTCCGCCGCTCTGCGAATACAGGCGCGTATGACTTCCTCGATCCATCGGAGCCTCCCGTGAGTGCCACCCTCAAGGTGATCGCGTTCGCCAATCAGAAGGGCGGCGTCGCCAAGACCACGACCACGCTCAACCTCGCCGTCGCGTTCGCCGAGGAGGGCCACCGGGTTCTGTGCTGCGACATGGACCCTCAGGGCAACCTGACCATGTCTCAGGGCATCGACCCGGACACGCTGGACAAGTCGATGTACGACGTGCTCGTTCACAAGACTTCGATCCGCGAGGTGATCCGCAAGCGCGAGGTCGACATTGCCTGCGCGTCGATCGACTTGGCCGGGGCCGAAATCGCGATGTCCACGCAGATCGGCCGCGAGCGCTCGCTGCAGAAGGCTTTGGCCGAGGTCTCGGAGGACTACGACTTCGTCTTCATCGACACTCCGCCGAGTCTCGGACTGCTGACAATCAACGCGCTGACCGCCGCCCACAAGGTGATCGTCCCCGTGCAGTGCGAATATCTGTCGATGCGCGGTCTGATTCAGCTGCAGAACACGCTCGCCATGATCCGTGAGAACCTCAACCCTGACGTCGAGATCGAGGGCATCCTCCCGACACTCGTCGACACGCGAACGTTGCATGCGAAGGAGGCGATCGAGCTGCTGGAGGAGAACTTCGGCGATCGAGTGTTCGCCTCGAGGATTCGAAGGACCGTGCGTTTTGCCGAGGCACCTGTGAAAGGAATGTCCGTGCTGAAGTACGATCCCGACGGTCTGGCCGCACACGCCTACAGGCAGCTCGCGAAGGAGGTCCTCTCAAATGCCCACCGGTAAGCGCGCGAGCATGCGCGAGGGCCCACTGGCGGCCCTGTTCCGCAAGACGGCCGAGGACTCGGAGCCGGAGGGCAAGAAGAAGCCTGCGCGTGCAAAGTCCGCAGCCGCCGCGCCCGAACCCCCCGCGCCCCCGGCGGCGGCCGCGGAAAAGCGACGTCGCCACCCTGGTTTTGACGCCCCGGCCCCGATCGCCGAGCCGGAGCCACGGATCCCTTCACCTCAGGAGCGCCTGCGCCACGCTTTCTCCTCGGACATCCCTGAGAACGTGATGGCTCGTCCCGGTGAGCGCGGTGGCCCTGCCGTCGCTCCCGAACCGGATGTATACGCACGGCCGCAGCGTGTCGAGGACTCATTTGCCACGCCGCGGCCCGTTGGCACCCCGGTGCTGCGCGTCGTCGGCGTCGGCGGCGCCGGCGTCAACGCCGTCAACCGGATGGTCGAGGCCGAGATCGAGGGAGTCGAGTTCCTGGCCATCAACACCGACCTTCAGTCGCTCCAGCAGTCCGCGGCGAACGAAACGCTTCACATCGGCGAGTCGATCACCCGCGGGCTCGGTTCAGGCTCGGACCCGGACCTCGGACGTCGGGCGGCACACGAGGAGCACGACCGGATCAAGGCGCTGTTGCGAGGCTCCGACATGGTATTCATCGCGGCCGGCGCCGGCGGTGGAACCGGCACGGGGGCGGCGCCGATCGTGGCGCAGATCGCCCGCGAACTCGGCGCGCTGACCGTCGGGATCGTGACCAGGCCGTTCCAGTTCGAGGGCTCACGGCGCCGCGAGCAGGCTGAGGTCGGGATCGACGCGCTGGCCGCTGAAGTCGACACGCTGATCGTGGTTCCGAACAATCGGCTGCTGTCGGTACTCGATCGCAACACCTCGATGGTCGAGGCCTTCCGCGTCGCCGATGACGTGCTGCGCCAGGGCGTTCAGGGAATCTCCGACCTCGTCACGCTGCCCGGGCTGATCAACCTGGACTTCGCCGACGTGCGCACGATCATGTCCGATGCCGGCAACGCGTTGCTCGGGATCGGGATGGGGACCGGCGAGCGCCGGGCCATCGATGCCGCCGAGCAGGCCGTGTCCTCGCCGCTGCTGGAGACGAGCATGGAGGGCGCTCAATCGATTCTGCTCTCGATCACGGGCGGGCGCGACATGTCGCTGTGGGAAGTCAACGAATCTGCCAAGGCGGTCGCGGAGGCGGCGCATCCCGACGCCAACATCATCTTCGGCACGGTGATCGACGACTCGCTGGGTGACGAGGTGCGAGTCACGGTGATCGCCGCTGGGTTCGACTCCGGGGTGCCCTCACACAAGAGGCTGGACCCGACGCCGGTGGCCGCGCGGACGGTCGCCAGGGCACAGGCCGGTCAGGTTGGGCAGGCAGCCGGGTCCGCCGCAGCCGGGTCTACCGCAGCGGGGTCCCCTCCAACCCGGTCCTATCCGAAGGCGGCTCCGGTCCGCCAGACACCGCCCGATCCCACTACCTGGCAGCCCTCCACCGGCGCCCGCAAGCCGAGCCGGGCGGTGCCGGTAACCGACTTCGACGACGATGACGAGGTGGACGTTCCGCCGTTCATGAAGCGGTGAGCACCATCCGCATCCGGCGGGTGGTCACCACTCGCCAGGGCGGGGCATCCGCTCCGCCGTATGACACGTTCAACCTAGGCGACCACGTCGGTGACCGCCCTGAGGCGGTGGCGGCCAACCGTGAACGGCTTGCCGCCGGCATCGGGCTGGCTACCCAACGCGTGGTCTGGATGGAGCAGGTGCACGGCCGCACCGTCACCGTGGTCGATGGTCCGCAGCCGCGGCCGGTCCCGGCCTGCGATGCCTTGGTCACCAGGCAGCCTCAGCTCGCGGTGGCCGTGCTGGTCGCCGACTGCGTCCCGATGCTGCTGGCTGATCCGGTCGGAAACGTTGTCGCCGCAGTGCACGCGGGACGGGTGGGCGCTCGCGTCGGGGTGCTGCCCGCCGCGCTGGAAACGATGCGTCGTCTCGGCGCGCGCATGGAGCGGGTGGAGGCGTTACTCGGACCGTCGGCGTGCGGACAGTGTTACGAGGTACCCGAGCAGATGCAGACCGACGTGGAGGCCCGATTACCTGGCAGCGCATGCCGTACTCGCCAGGGCACCGCGGGTCTGGACCTTCGGGCCGGGCTGTGGCACCAGCTTGCCGCCGCCGGCGTGGCCAAGGTCGGCGTCGACCCACGGTGCACGATCGAAGAGTCCACGCTGTACAGCTACCGCCGCGACGGCGTCACCGGCCGGATTGTCGCAGTGACCTGGTTCGAGCAATGACGGGCCCGGAGCAATGACCGGGGTGGGTCAAGGACGCCGCGATGAGCTGGCTGCGACGCTGGCGCGGGTTCGGTCCCGCATCGCCGCCGCGTGCGCCGCTGCGGGACGCGATCCTGCGCAGGTGCGCCTGCTGCCGGTCACCAAGACCTTCCCGGCGCGCGACGTCGCAACGCTCGTTGACCTCGGCCTGCTCGATGCCGCTGAGGACCGGGACGCCGAGGCCGCCGCGAAGATAGCTGAGGTTGCCGCGCTACGTCGGGCGGCGGAGGTGCGCTGGCACATGGTCGGTCGAGTGCAGCGAAACAAATGCCCGTCAGTGGCTCGGTGGGCGGCGCAGGTCCAGTCGGTGGATTCGGCGCGACTGGTCGAGGCGCTGCACCGAGCTGCCAGCTCCGCGATGCAGGCCGGGCAACGCCAGGGCGCCCTCGGCGTGCTGGTCCAAGCCAGCCTGGACGGCGACCCCGC
Source organism: uncultured Solirubrobacterales bacterium (assembly GCA_964194275.1). Classification (GTDB taxonomy): domain Bacteria; phylum Actinomycetota; class Thermoleophilia; order Solirubrobacterales; family Solirubrobacteraceae; genus Palsa-465. The sequence goes on along the minus strand of CAXMLR010000511.1, from coordinate 434 downwards.
GCGTGGCGGGTGCCCGCTGCCAGAGCTCCAGGCGCTGGCGGATCGGGTGGCGGCCGCGTCGCCACAGCTCCGCCTCGAAGGAGTGATGGGGGTGGTCCCGCTCGGGATGGATCCTGGGGCCGCCTTCGCCCAGCTCGACGTGGCGGCCCAGCGGTTGCGCCGTTCACACCCCGCAGCGGTCGAGCTGTCCGCCGGGATGAGCGGCGACCTCGAGCAGGCCATCGAGCACGGCTCGACGTGCGTGCGTGTCGGAACCGCGCTCTTGGGTGATCGGCCGTTAATCTCGCGCTGACCGGGTACGACGGTCCGTGGACGGGCGGAGTCGGATTCGTGGACCAGGGTCGGGTTCGGCGGGTGGTGCGTCGAGGATGGGCACAGGAAGGCGAGACGATGAGCGCGCTGCACAGGCTGAAGGCGTACTTCGGCATGGTCCC
>CAXMLR010000510.1:0-9007 GCA_964194275.1 uncultured Solirubrobacterales bacterium | reverse complement strand
TGCTCGGCCAGCAGCCGCGCTGCGGCTGCCCCGATCCCGCCGCTGGCGCCCGTGATCAGGGCGACCCTTCCCTTCAGTGTGCTCACCGGCCTCCCGCCTCACATGGGCCCTCATAGCCGCTCGGCGGCGGGACGTCGAGCGCCGGGTTACGTTCAAAGAAGCCGACCGGCTTGAGCGTGAACCCGATCGTGGCCACCGGCATCACCGGCCAGTCCTCGGGGCGCGGCACGTGGTGATGACCGAACGTGTACCAGACCACTATGTCCCGGTCCTCGATCGGGCGATCGGCGCTGGTCCACTCGGGCAGCCCCGCGCCACCTGCGTGCTGGTTGGGATATTCACCGGCCGCGAAGCGCTCCTCCCGCTCATACGGAGTCACCCACAGGTGCTCGCGGATGAAGCCAGCGCGCTTGCTCACGGCCGCGTCGGGCTGGGCATAAGACGTCGCGTTTTCGCCCGGGATCAAGCGGTAGCCGACCGGTTTCCCGAGGCGATGCAGAACATTCAAGTTGACGATCTCCCACCATCGGGCTGACCCGGGGTCGACCCGCCGCCTGGCCTCGAGCTCATGGGTGAAGCGGTGTCGGCGCGGCCGGAACGCATTTCCGTGCGGATTTTCTGGCCCGGTCGGAACCGGCTCGGTCCAGACCTCCTCGACCGCGTTCGCAGGACCGTCGACGTCGAGGTCCAGACGCAGGTTGAAGAAGTGCTGATGTACCATCGCGTTGAGCCCGGGAGCGACCAGGGTTCCGTGCCGGGGGTGCTCGTCGGGAGCCACGGCGCCGGTCGAGAGCACGCCGGTGAGCTTCACCTCATAGGCGATCGTGCCGTCTTGGTAGAGGTACCAGAAGAACCCGTAGTCGTAGTTGCCGATGGCCGAGAAGGACGAGATCACCAGCCGGCGTGAGCGGCGCACCTCGCCCATGCCGTTGCGCCACTCGATGTGGCGCCATAGCACTCCGGCATCCTCCTCGTGCAGGCAGATCGCCTGTGGGATGGTCACCGCCGCGCCATCTACATCGGAGACCGTGGCGTCGAAGTAGAAGATCTCCCCCAGGCAGTCACAGCCCCGAGTCAGCGACGAGGCGGAGATTCCAACGCCGTTCTCGCCTGCGTCGATTGCGTTCTTGAAGTAGTGGGTGGGGCTCGGGTCGCCGTAGGGAACGACCATCTCCGACAGCGAGGCTCGGTACAGGATCGAACGCAGGCGACCCTGGTCGCGATAGGAGACCTGGCTCAACACCAGCCCCTCACGAGAGCTGAAGCCGACGTGCAGCTGCCAGCGCTGCCAGCTCACGACCCGGCCCTCGACGCTGAAGCCAGGGCCGTCGGGTTGGGTGATCTCCAGCCGCGCAATGTCGTCGCGCAGCTTCCCGGCGGCTGCCACGTCGAAGTTGCCCGGCTCGGGCGGAATCGGGACTACACCATGGTCGTCGATGCGCAGGATCTCCAGCCGGTTGAGGTCGACGAGCGCAATCAGGCCGTCGACCGGATGGGCCCACTCGCTGTCCTCCGGACGTGGACGCACGAACGCCAGACAACGCGCGAGGCGCAGTCCGCTCTCGCCCTGGTGGCCGAAATTGCCCGCCGGCCAGGCATCGATCTGAATCGCGTCGACGTTCTCCACGCCGCGCTTGGCCAACGCCGCCCGGAAGCGTTGGTCCTGCTTGACCAGCTCCTCCGCCTCCATCAGCTCCGACACCACCGCCATCGGCTGCACGTCGTTGCGCCGACGCCACGACGCGATCTGGCCGCCACCGCCGTCGTCGAGCGCGACGGTCACCTCGTGTGTGGTCCCGTGATCGTTGTCGAGCAGCACCACTTCGGCCTCGCGGGCGGGTCGATCCCCTCCCTGGCCGGCTGCCCAGGCCAGGACCGCGTCCTTTGGCGGCTCGCGCAGATCAATCGTCACCACGCGCGAGCGCGGGCCGAGCGACTGGAACTGATCCGCGGCGCGCACGACGGCGGCCGTGGCGGTGATCTCCTCGGCCGAGAGCGGATCCAGCGGATGGAGGGCGCCCAAAAGGGTCACCTTTGCTCGAAGCTGATCTTTATCACGGTGATTCACACATAACATCACATTTTGCGCTTAGGATCCGGTCAATGGACAGATTCGTGTCAGGGGTCGATCGTTCGTTGCCGGGTGCCCGCTGGTGAACGTCACGGTGATCGGCGGCGGGAGCAGTTCGTTCGTCCCGCCATTACTGCGCCACCTGCTCAAGTCCGAGGCCATGCAGGGAACCACCCTCACCCTGATGGGGCCCACCGAGTCGCGCCTGCAGGTGATGGCGGATCTCGCGCGCACACTCAGCGGGGGAGACGACCGGCTGCGCGTGCGCACCACCCGCAACCAGCGGGAAGCGCTAATCGACGCTGACTTCGTGATCGTGGCGATCGCCGTTGGCGGCAACGACGCCTGGGAGCGAGACATCGAGATTCCCGGTCGGTACGGGATCTTCATGCCGGTGGCCGACTCGATCGGCCCCGGCGGGATCATGCGCGGGTTGCGCAACGCCCCGGTGCTGGCCAGTGTTGCCCGCGACGTGGCCGAAGTCGCCCCCCGAGCCTGGATCTTCAACTACTCCAACCCGGCGACCATCTGCGCTTTGGCGATGCAGACCGTCCCTCAGGTGAAGTCGCTGTCGCTCTGCTCGTGCACCGCGATGCCGGCCGACGCCGGCTGGCTGGCCGCGCAAGCCGGCGTCGAGCCCGACCAGGTCCTGATGCCTCCGACGGTGGCCGGTCTGAACCACTGTGCCGGCGTCACCGAGCTACGGCTTGCCGACGGCCGCGACGGGTTGGCGCTGGCGCGCGCGCGGTCCGCCGAGCCGGTCGTCCGCTGGGTGCTCGACAGCTATGGAATGCTCCCGTACTGCTGGCTGCACTGGACCGAGTTCTTCCCCCAGATGCAGCGGCTCACCGAGCCGTATCAGGGTCGTGCCCAGGGCCTCGCGCTGCGCTACGGAACGCGGATCCACGATCTGCAAGAAGACCGTGAGCGAGTCGCCCAATGGACCGAGCTGGCCAAGCGCTGGTCCGCACCAGACGCCCCCCGGCGACACTCGAGGATCTGCCCGCGAGCGAGGAGGAGGATGGCATCCTCGTAATCGAGATGATCGAGTCGATCATGGCCGACAGAGGCGACGTCCACTTGGTCAATACGGTCAACGGCTCGGCGATTGCCAACCTCCCCGCCGACGCAGTGGTCGAGGTGGCCGCGCGACTCGGTGCGAACGGAGCCCGCCCGCTGCCCGCGGGGCCGCTCCCCGAAGCCTACGCGGCCCATCTGCGCGGCTACGTGGCGCTCCAGCAAATGACGCTCCGGGCGGCGCTCAGCGGCGACCGGCGCGATGCGCTGCACGCTTTCCTGCTCGATCCCGTGATCCGCTCGCGACTTGATCTGGATCAGACTCAGGGGCTGCTCGACGAGATGCTCGATGTCAACGCTCAGCACCTGCCGCGCTTCGCGGCCGGCCTCGACCCCGCACGATGATGGACGACGCAGCGTCACACTGGCGCCGCATCCGACGCCGTGATCGAGCGCGGGGGGAGAGGACTACCGGGCTCGCCTGGGACGCCTCAGGATCCTCACGTCCTGGGCATCCATGAATACAGTGCCAGCTTGAACCGGAGCACCAAGGAGCGATTCGTAGTCGCCGGCCGGCTCAACGCTCACGGACTCGAGACCGTGGTTGAGCAGGAACAGCAACTGCTCGTGCTCAGTCCCCCGCAGTGTGGCTTCGACGCCCACCGCGGGCTGCTTCAGTAGCCCTTGCGCTCCAGCCAGCGAAAGTACCTCTTCCAGGATCCTGGCCAGCGTCGGCGCGTCGGGAAGCGTGCTCACGTACCAGGCCAGCCCTTGACCGCGCCGCACCCGTGTGAGCGCCGGGCACCCGTCCAGCTCGCCGCCCTCAAAGCGGCCGACCACGTCGGCGTCGGTGGGTCGCAGCTCCTCGCTCCAAAGCTCGCCGGTCCCGGCCGTCCCGCTCGCGAGCCTCAGCCCCACCCGCTCGCCCTCCGGCAACGGCCAGAACTGCTCGATCTCGACCCCGAGGAGGTCTCGCAGCCCTCCCGGAAACCGTCCGGGGCGGATCACGTCGTTGGCGTCCACGATGCCGCTGAAGAACCCGACCACGAGCTGACCCCCGCCCTGCACGAACCGGGTCAGGGACTCGATCCAGGCGTCCTCGAGGAGATAGAGGTTGGGCGCCAGCACGGCGCGGAACCGGCTCAGGTCGGTCGCCGGGTGAACGAGCTCCACCGGAACGGTGGCCCGCCATAGCGGGTCGTAGTAGGCCCTCAGCAACGGCATCAGCTGGACACGAGAGGAGGGCCGCGACGAGAGCTCGAGTGCCCACCAGCTTGACCAGTCCATCACGATCGCCACCTCGGCCGGCTCAGATACGCTGCTCGCAAGCAACGGAACCGAGGCGAGCTCGCGACCGAGCGCAGCGACGGCGTCAAAGCCGGGGCTGTCCGGACCTCCCTGAGCCACCATCGCTGAGTGGAACATCTCCGCACCGCCGCGAGATCCGCGCCACTGAAACGACAGCGCTCCGTTCGCCCCGTGAGCGATCGCCTGCCAGCTCCAGAGGCGGTAGAGCCCAGGACGCTTCGGCTGGTTGCAATCCCGCCAGTTGACAGCACTTGGAGCCTGCTCCATCAGCAGCCACCGGCGCCCGTCACCCGCCCCCCGCATGAGGTCGAAGGCGATCGCCGCGCCCATCGCGGCCTCGGGGTCGGCCGGGTCAGGGTAAGAGTCGTGGGAGACGAAGTCCTCGCGCGTCGCCCACGAGAAGGCGTCCACCGGTTTCCAAACGCCGAGGAAGTTAGTCGTCACCGGTACGGAAGGCGTGACACTTCGCAGGACGGCGACCTCGTTCTCAAAGCATTCTCGCAGCGCGTCTGAGCTGAACCGAAAGAAATCCAGTTGCTGCGCGGGATTCTGGAATGTCGGCGCCAGGCGCGGCGGGAGCACCTCGGACCATCGCCCGTAGCGTTGGCTCCAGAACGAAGTCGACCAAGCTCGGTTCAAAGCATCGAGATCGCCGTAGCGAGCCTGCAGCCAGCGACGAAAATCATCGGCCGATACGTCGCAGAAGCAGCCCGACACGTGGACGCCGTACTCGTTGCCCACGTGCCAGGCGCCCAGGGCGGGGTGCTCGCCGTAACGCTGCGCGAGCCGCTGCACCAGTCGCGCTGCGTGCTCCCTGAAGACCGGGGAGCTCGGGCAGAAGTGCTGTCGTGAGCCGGGCCAAAGGCGCCGGCCGTCTCGATCAACCGGGAGAGTCTCTGGGTGCATAGTTGACAGCCAGGGCGGCGGCGAGGCGGTGGCGGTGCCAAGGCACACCGCGATTCCGGCGTCGCTGAGCAGGTCCATCACGCGATCCAGCCAGGAGAAATCAAATTCGTCTGGCCGAGGCTGCAGCGAGGCCCAGCCGAAGATCGCGAGGCTGACTAGGTTGACTCCGGCCTCGGTCATCAGCTCGACGTCCTGGATCCAGGTCGCCTCGTTCCACTGCTCGGGGTTGTAATCCGCGCCGTAGGCGAGACGACCCAGCCGGTTCCAGAGTTGGTCCGCGGCGCTGCGCAACTTGACCTCAGAGCGGGGCGGATGCAAGATGCCCGCCACACTAAATCATGGAGTCCGTCCGTTGCCTCCGAGTCGGCCGAGCTTCACGCGCGCTCTGGTTCGGTCTGCTACGCGAGATCGGCCTCGAGCGCTGAGTGATCGCTGAGCTCTCGGTCGCGCCAGGCGTGGTGATAGGCGCACGCGATCGGGCGCAGCTGGGCTGAGGCGAAGATGTGGTCGATACGCCAGCCGCCATCATGCCCCGCGATTCGTCGCCACGTCCAACTCGGCTGCGGTGCGCCGTATCCGTGCAGGGTGCGGTAGGCGTCGCGGTATCCGAGTTCCTGAAGTCCGGGAACGACACTGAGTTCCGCCGCGTCCCAGTTCGCGCCGCGCTCGGGCCGCAGGCGTCCGCGTGAGTCGCGCGCGAACGAGATCACCTCGCCGTTGGGTAGCTCGCGCCGCGGCGTGTTGAGATCCCCGCACAGCACCCGGGGCGCCGGTTCGGCCGCCTCCAGGCCTTGGCGAATGGCCCGAAGGCTCTTGACCTTCACCACGCCGTTGGCTGCGTTGGGCACGTGGACGCAATAGATCTCCACCCGGCCGCGGGTCGTTTCTACAGCGGCCCCACGGCGGTCTCAGGCCACGGCATCGTGAACGGATCACGAGCCTCCGCGAGCGGCGCTCGAGACGCAAGCATCACCCCAGTCGCGCGTCGACCCGATCCGCGCAGCGGTTGCGGGTCATCCAGCGAGGAGCGGACATACGCAAGGCCCAGCAGCTCAAAAGCGCCGCGCCACAGCGGCAACGTACGTCGTGTGACCTCCTGCAACGCGACCACGTCTGGCTCCCGCCCGGCCAGCGAGGTGGCCTGCTCGAGAATCCGCGAAGCCCGGCGCGCGACGTTCCATGTGATCAGCCGCAGAGAACGAACAGCTTCACCCGACCCGGTGCCCCGAAACCCACGAGCGCTGCGCCGGTAGGGACGCCCGGCGCACCCGATTTCGGACACACCTAAGTACCCGCGGCGTCTCAGGTCATCGGCTTGACAAGGCACGCGCCGCGCCCTGACGAGGCGTCAGGTCGCCGTTGGCGACCTTGTAGGCGATCGTTTCGATGTAGCCCCCACCATCACGTGTTCGAACGGCACTCTGTTCTGGGGTGACGCCCAGCTCGCTCAGTTCCCGCGCCGCGCTTGGCTCAAAGCAGCGCGCCTGCAGCCACCTCACGGTCATCTCGTCGTTGAACCCGGCGTGCGTCCATCGCTCCGCGGCGATCTCAGCGCTGCCACCGCGCTCGGCGAGCTCACCCCAGTCTCGGATCGTCTCGACGTTGGTCTTGGGTGCGGGCTCGTATATCTTCACGTCGCTCGTCTCGCGCTTGGTCTCTCAGCGCTCGTTATAGCCGATTCCAAACTCAGCCGTCGCGAAAAGACCCTTTGATCCGCCCCGCGTCGAACTGAGGCCTGCAGCCGTCAGCTCGGCGTTGCCGGACCTTGAAGAGCCCGGGCCGGCGGACCGAGTGCGTGGATCGCATCCATCACATCCTTGATGCCGCCGGCGGTGCTTAGATCGAGGCGGTCCAGGATCGTCTCGGTGTCAGCGAATTCCTTCGCGGCCCGCACGTCCGATGCGGCGGATTGCACCGTCTGGCCGACCATGATGATCGACAACAGCACCAGCTGCAGGAATGTCTGGGCGACCCACGCGACGATGATGATTACTTGCCCGGAAGTGATCGCGGCGGGCAGACTGATCAGCGCGATCGCCGCGAAGACGTAGGCACACGCCATCGTGCCGACGCTCCGGGTGATCACGAGCGCAAGCTTCGCGTTAAATCCCTCGACCTCTCGCACTCCCTCCCTGATCGCCTTGGGATCGAACCGTACGACGTGGGGCAATTGTTGACGGACTTTCGCCGGCGTATCCACGTGGGGGTCTCCAATCGGCAGAGGTGACAGAACGATGCGCAGGCTTTGAACACGCTTCCTCGACCTCGCGGCCGTCGAAAGTCAGGGTCAACTCCAGGAAACGTTTCATCCGAATGCCTTCGCTCGGCAGGCTCTCGGCAACTGCTCGGTCCGATCCACGCGCAACGCGGCAACGCAGCCACCGACAACATCCCGGGAGCGGGCGCCTAACGGCGTGGTGCTCAAACCCATACGGTGAACCGTATCCCGGTTCCCGGCGTCCCGCGCGCTCGATTCCGTCAAGCGAGCGGAGGCGCATCTCTGAGGGACGAGAACGGACTCTAGAGCCGGGGGTCGTGCTCGGTCCGCGCGGCCTTGAGCAGGGAGATGAGAGCGTCGACAAGCTGCGCGAAGAGTGCTGCCCCGCGCTCGGCATTGGCGTTGCTTGGAGCGCCGACGACGCCTGAGGTGGTCACTGCGGGCATCGGATAGCTGAGGACGCGTCCGACGGTGCGGTCGGGCTCGTCAATGAGGGCTTCGTGTTTGACAGTGGCGGGCTCGAGATGCATGAGAAGGCTTGTCTCGGCCTCGTTGGCGTGGAAATCCGGTGCGTCCTCGGTGTAGCGAACGGCGATCTCGGGCGTGAGGTCGAAGAGCGAGACGAAGCGCGGCCGCAGGTCCGTCAGTTCGTGGCGCAGTTGCAGCAGTGCACTCTGGCACGGCGGTCCGTTCGTTGCGTGCCCGTTGACGAGCACGAGTTTGCGAAAGCCTGAGGCGTGAACCCACCGTCCGATTTCCACCACCACGGCGATGAGCGTTGCCGGGTGGAGCGAGATCGTGCCTGGCCAATGTGAGGTGTGCCCGAGCGAGCAGCCGTACGCGAGCGGTGCGAGCACGGTATCGCCTGTCGTGGCGGCGGCTGCGATGCTCACCCGCTCGGCGAGCATCGTGTCGGTGCCGGTCGGGAGGTGCGGGCCGTGCTGCTCGGTGGCGCCGACGGGCAAGACGGCGATCGCGCCTGCCCGCGCGGCCGCGCCGACCGCGTCCATGGTGAGCGCGGACCACCGCGGATCTGGGTTTGCAGCCTCCATCTTTACAGTCCCCAAGGCCACGAATATAGTCCGCCGGCCCCAAGCTCGTTGTCTCAATCCTGGCTGAAATGAAGGGAGCATCTGTGGCCGTCATCCCGCAATCGCCGCCGTCCTATTCCGCTGAGGAACTCCGGAGCGTGCAGAAGGAGCTGCAGGACGCGGGCGTGCGTTACGTGATGGCGACCTACGCTGACGGCCACGGAATCGCAAAGTGCAAGACCGTGCCGATCGATCACTTCGAGCAGATGATGGCCGGCTCGGAATTGTTCACCGGGGCGGCGCTTGACCTCCTCGGCCAGTCACCGGCTGATGATGAGCTGGCGGTGTTCCCTGACCCTCAAGCGATCGTTCCACTCCCGTGGCGGCCGACTGTCGCGTTCGCGCCAGGCAACCTCTATCTACGAGACGAGCCGTATCCGATGTGCTCGCGCACCG
>CAXMLR010000509.1:0-5444 GCA_964194275.1 uncultured Solirubrobacterales bacterium | reverse complement strand
TTGACCCCAACGTCATTTCCCATCAGGTTCTGAAGCGTCGTCAAACCGCCACGTGCCCAGTGGTGGATGTGGTGCGCGTGCAGGAACTGGCGATGCACGCATCCGGGGAAGCGGCAACCGCCGTCGCGGCTGCGGAGCGCGCGCCTGAGGGCCGGTGAAATCGCACGCGTGCGACGAGCGACGAAGATCGGCTGACCATCACGCTCGATGATTCGGACCATCGAAGCGTCGCAGCCGAGCCGCCGCACGGTCTCGGGCGCGAGCGGCGGTCCGTTCTGTAATTCGGCGCGCTCGACGATCCGGTCCTCGGCGAGCGACTCGACGTCCACGTGCACCAGGAGCTCCCACGGGCCGGCTCCCGCGGCACGCGCGGGTTCAACCGACGTGCTGTCGAGGCCGGAGCAAGCTAGCGAGACGAGCGCGTCCGCCGCACGGGCGTCGTGATCGTCGTCTTGCCTCTGCACTTCGAACGCCTTGAGCGCGGCGAGCACCAACGCACCCTGCTCGGCGGGAAGCCGCGCCTGAAGGCGGAAGGAGCCGTCGTCCTCCCAGCTCCAGGCGACTGAGCGACGCTCGTGCGCGATCTGCGCTGTGGTGAGCGTGGCCGCGAGCGCGCTCTTGTAGTCTCGGACCAACTTCTCAAGCTGTGCCCCCGTCGCGTGCAGCGCGAGCTCGACCAACTTGGCCTCAGTCTCGGGCGTCGCCACTCTCGTCACTGCCCGAACTTTGCAGTAGGACAGTTCTCCGCTCGCAAACGATCCGCGAACGCAAGGAAGGTCAGCGAGCCGGCGGGCGACTCGGACGTGCTCGCGGGCCGCGACGAGGCCGATCGAGCACCGCCAGGACAGCCAGTGAGCGCACGATCTCACGCCCCATTCGGCCCAGCCCCGACGCCGGTCGAATTCCTCTATAAGCAGCAGCCATCGGCATGTACCAGCCGCGAGGTGAGCGGCCAGTTCGCAGATCTGCCGCTCGAGCACCTCGAGTGAAACGCATGTGACGGCGGTCGAGTTCCGGGGCTCAGGCTCGGCTAGGTGACGCGAACACATGTTCGTAGAGTATGTCTCCCCTCGGATGGAAAGGGCCGGAGGTTGCGATCTCGTAAGCAGAGTTGCCCGCAACCTTGAGGTTGCGCAACCCTTCCGCGGAAGCGTCTTTGCCCTAGTGGAAGCGAACGGCCCGCGATAATCGGCCCCCGGTGCCCCTCTCCCCCCTGCTCTCCGGCTATGACCACGTCGTCCTCGATCTCGACGGATGCGTGTACGTCGGCGACCTCGCGGTGCCAGGCGCCCCGGAGGCGATCGCCGAGCTACGCGCGGCCGGAAAGAAGCTCGCGTTCCTCACCAACGGCGTCCGGCACTCGCCGGAGGACTACGTCCGCAAGCTCTGGGCGCTCGGGGTACAGGCCTCACTGGAAGAGGTGGTGACGGTCGGAGGTGCGATCCAACATGTGCTGGCGGGTCGGCCGCCTGGCGGCGGCGCGTACGTGATCGGCTCCTCGGCGATCTTCCGCCACGTGTCGGAGTCAGGCCAGAGGATCCTCAACGGAACCGACGGCGAGTCCGAAGCGGACGTCGTGGTGGTCGCGGCGCATGACGATCTCCGCTATGACGAGCTGCGGGTCGCCACGCAGGCGGTGCTGGGCGGAGCCGAGATGATTGCGGCTGGGCGCGATCGTACGTTCCCCGAACAGGACGGGCCCTGGCCGGGTACGGGCGCGATCGTGGCCGCGCTGGAATACGCGACCGCGCGGACCGCCAGGGTCGTCGGCAAACCGGATCCACAGATCTTTCTGACCGCGCTGGACCGGCTTGGACCCGGTCGGACGCTGGTCGTCGGGGACCGCTTGGACTCGGATCTAGCGGGCGCCTTCGCGGCCGGCCTCGACGCGGCGATCGTGCTGTCGGGCGTGGCCTCGGCCGAGGAGACGCAACACGCTGAGAACCCGGCCCCTGTGGCCGTCGCCGCGGACCTGCGCGCGCTGGTGGTGAGGAGTTGAGGCTGTCGCTGATCGTCAACCCCCACGCGGGCGCCGGACGCGCAGGACGGGCGCTGCCCACGGTGTGTGCGGCGCTCGAGCGGTTAGGCCTAGAGCACGCCGTCGAACGGACGCGGGACATCGAGCACGCTCGCGAGCTCGCGCTTGCGGCCGCCGCCGCCGGAGAGATGGCGGTGGCGTTCGGTGGCGACGGGCTGGTGGGCGCTGTCGCGGGAGCGCTCAGGAACAGCGGCGGGGTGCTCGGGGTGCTGCCCGGTGGACGAGGCAATGACTTCGCCCGGGTGCTGCGGATCCCGCTTGAGCCGGTCGCCGCTTGTCAGGTGCTGGCCACGGGCACGGTCCGGGCGCTCGATCTTGGTCAGGTCGGAGAACAGACGTTCATCGGCATCGCCAGCTGCGGGTTTGATTCCGAGGCGAACCGGATCGCCAACGAGACTCGACTGGTGCGGGGCAACCTGGTCTATGCCTACGGCGCGCTGCGGGCGCTGATGGGCTGGCGGCCGGCGCGCTTCGAGGTCAGACTCGACGGTGGCGAGACCCGCACGATCCGCGGGTACACGGTAGCCGCCGCCAACTCCAAGGCGTACGGAGGCGGGATGATGCTCGCGCCCGATGCCTCGCTGGAGGATGGCCTGCTCGACGTGGTGATCGTCGGCGAGGTTCCGAAGCTGCGGTTCCTGCGGCTGCTGCCCACCGTGTTCAAAGGTGAGCACGTCAGGCAGCCCAACGTTGAGGTGCTGCGCGCGCGGGAGATCGAGGTCAGCGCGGACCGGCCGTTCACGATGTATGCCGACGGGGATCCGATCGGTCAGCTGCCCGTGCACGTCCGTGCGCTCCAAGGCGCCGTCCAGGTGATGGTTCCGGCGTGAGCGGGCTGGCTGTGAAGATCGCCGTCGCTCGCACGCTCGGCGAGCTGGCCCGGCGCGCCGGCCGTGGCGGTGGCACGAGCCTGCCCGGCAAGGTCCTGATGCGAATGGAACCGCACGCGATCGCCGAGCTGGCGTCGCGGCTCAGCCGTGGCTCTGTCGTCGTCTCCGCGACCAACGGGAAGACGACGACGGCGGGAATGATCGCCTCGATTCTGCAGCGCAGCGAGATTCCGATCGTCCACAACCGCGCCGGCGCGAACATGGCCGGAGGCATCGCCTCGACGCTCCTCGCCGCCGCGCGAGCGCGGGGGGAGATCGAGGGTGAACTCGGGCTGTTCGAAGTCGACGAGTTCTGGCTGGACCGCGTCAGCACCGAGCTGCAACCTCGCGCGATCCTGCTGTCGAATCTGTTCCGGGATCAGCTTGACCGCTACGGAGAGCTCGAGACCATCGCCGGCCGGTGGGCGCACGTGGTCGCCAGGTTGCCCGACGATGCGCGGCTGGTGCTCAACGCCGATGATCCGCTGATCGCCGATCTGGGCCGCGGATTTCCTGGCGTGAGCTACTTCGGCGTAGAGGACGCCGGGATGGCGCTCCCGGAGATGCAGCACGCCTCCGACTCGAAGCATTGCCGCCGCTGTGGGGCGGCATACGTCTACGACGCGGTGTACCTCGGGCATCTCGGCCGCTACCACTGCCCCACCTGCGACCAGCGCCGACCTGACCCGGAGGTCGCTGCCGAGGAGATCACGCTGGAGGGGACGCGGGCGGCTGCGTTCACGCTGAGAGCCCCGGCCGGCTCGGCCCGCGTGCGGTTGCCGCTGCCGGGCCTCTACAACGTCTACAACGCCGTGGGTGCCGCCGCGCTGTGTCTGCAGCTCGGCATCCCGCTGGCCAAGGTGGTGGAGGGTCTCGAGGCGGTCACCGCGTCGTTCGGGCGGGCGGAAACGGTGGTGGTCGACGGCGTCGAGCTGTCGATCCTCCTGGTCAAGAATCCGGCCGGGGCCAACGAGGTGCTCCGCACCCTCACGCTCGAGCCGGGGGAGCTCGATCTGCTCGCCGTGCTCAACGACAACACGGCGGACGGAAAGGACGTCTCCTGGGTGTGGGATGCCGACTTCGAGCTGCTGGCCGGGCGGGTGCGCCGCATCACCTGCGCGGGCACCCGAGCGGCTGAGCTGGCGGTGCGCCTGAAGTACGCCGGCGTGCGGGCCGAGCGGTTGACGGTCGAGCCGAACCTGGCCACGGCGCTCGATAGCGCACTGGCCGCGCAAGTGAACCATCGCCTGTTCGCCTTGCCCACCTACACAGGGCTGCTCGAGCTCCGGGACGAGCTGTCGACGCGCGGGTACGTCAAGCAGTTTTGGCAGCCCCGAGAGGTGAGAACCGGGTGAATGTGATCTGGCACGACCTCGAGTGCGGCAGCTACACCGAGGATCTCGGCCTGTGGCGGGAGCTCGCGGACGCTCATGGCGACCCGGTGCTCGACGTCGGCGCCGGAACCGGCCGGGTCGCGCTCGAGCTGGCCCGGGCCGGACACCGCGTGACCGCGCTGGACGAAGATCCGGAGCTTCTGGCCGAACTTGCCCGGCGCTCCGATGGGCTGCCCGTCGCGGCTGTGCTCGCTGACGCCCGGCGCTTTGAGCTCGACCAGGAGTTCGCGCTGTGCATCGTGCCAATGCAGACGATCCAGCTGATGGGTGCCGCCGCGGGGCGCAAGGCCTTCTTCGGCTGTGCGCGAGGACATCTGTCCCCGGCGGGCGTGATCGCAATCGCCATCACCGAGGAGCTCGAGCCGTTCGAGATCGAACATGGATCTCCGGCACCGCTCCCCGACATCTGCGAGCTCGACGGTGTCGTCTACTCAAGCCAGCCCACCGCAGTCCGCGCCAGCGAGCTCGGGTTCGTGCTCGAGCGACGCCGGGAGGTGGTGGGCACCGCCGGGACGCACACCGTCGCCCCCGACGTGATCCACCTCGATCGCGTCACCGCCAGCCAGCTCGAGCATGAGGCCGCCGAGGTCGGGCTGCGGCGAAACGGCCGCGCGACAGTACCGGCGACGCGGGACTACGTCGCTAGCGAGGTGGTGATCCTCAGTGCCTGAGCCTGGGTGTGAACTGCGAGTTTGCGCGCTCTACCCCGACCTGATGAACATCTACGCCGACCGTGGCAATTTGCTGCTGCTCGAGCGGAGGTGTCAGTGGCGCGGAATCGGGTGCTCAGTGACGGGCACCGGGCTCGGTGAGGCGCTCGATCCCGACGGCGCGGATCTCTACTACATCGGAGGCGGCCAGGACCGAGACCAACGACTGTGTGCGCTCGATCTGGCCGAGGTCAAGCGGGAAGCTCTGCATGCCGTGGCGGCACGGGGCGGCGTGATCCTCGCCGTGTGCGGCGGCTATCAGCTGCTCGGGCACTCCTACCAACTCGGCGAGGAGGAGCTTCCCGGCGTCGGTCTCCTCGATCTGCACACGATCCGCGAGGACGGGCCGCGACTGATCGGCAACGTGGCCATCGAGGTGGAACTCGAACCCGGTGAGCACCGGGTCCTGGCCGGCTTCGAGAACCACGGCGGG
>CAXMLR010000508.1:0-8116 GCA_964194275.1 uncultured Solirubrobacterales bacterium | reverse complement strand
TCTGGTCGGCTTGGCGGGCGCGGCGGGGCGGCGGGTGGAGGGGATGTCGAAGGGTATGCAGCAGCGGCTGGGGATCGCCCAAGCGCTGATCGGTGATCCGAGGCTGCTGTTGCTGGATGAGCCCACGAGCGCGCTTGATCCCGCCGGTCGACGCGACGTCCGCGCCTTGCTCGAGCGCCTGCGCGAGCGCGGGATCGCCGTGCTCCTGAATTCCCACCTGCTCGGCGAGGTTGAGCAGATCTGCGATCAGGTCGTGATCTTGTCCGCGGGCCGGGTGGCGGCAGCCGGCCGACCGGACGAGCTGACTCAGGCAGGAGGCGTGGAGGTCATGACCGGCGAAGGGGTGAAACGCTTCCCCGAGGCACGCCGAGACGACGTTCCGAAGCTCGTCGCCGAATTGGTCCGCGAGCGAGTCGACATCTACGAGGTGACCGTGATCCACTCGACGCTTGAGGACGCGTCCCTCCGGGCGGTCGGTCCCGAGTGAGGCCGATGCTCATCATCGCGCGCCACGTGCTCCAGGAGAGCGTCCGGCGGCGGGTGTTTGCAGTCGTGCTCGTGCTGAGCGTGCTGTTCGTGGCCCTGTTCACCGTCGCGACAGTCGAGGCGTTCAACGCCTCGGCGCCGTTTGGAGGCCCCGGAGGTCCGATCGACGCCCACCAGGTCACGGTTGTCACGTTGATCGGCCTCGGCATGTTCGCCTCGCTGTTCCTGGCCACGGTGCTCGCGGTCTTTCTGACCCTCGGCGCGGTCCGGGGGGACGCCGAGCGGGGACTGCTGCAACCGCTCGTCGTCCGTCCCCTCGGACGTACCGAGCTGTTGTTGGGGCGGTTCATCGGGGCTGCCACGGTCAGCTCGGTGTATGTGGTCGTCCTGTACGGCCTCGTCGTGGTGATCGTTCATCAGGCGGGGGGCTCCTGGCCAGGCCAAGCGATCGGGCCTGGGCTGGCACTCGCCGGCGCCGTGACGATCCTCGTCGCGCTATCGCTGCTGGGATCCGTGTTCCTGTCGGCGACAGCGAACGGGATTGCCATGTTCATGCTCTATGGTGCCGGCCTCGTATCGGGGCTCCTGGCGACGATCGGCGCCGTGCTCAACGTCGCCACGTTGCAGACGATCGCCCACGATCTGGCGATCGCGTTGCCGTTCGAGGGCCTCTACCAGGCGGGGCTACACGCGCTCGGAGCAAACCAGGCCGGGCTGAGCGGGGTGCTCGTCAACCTTGGTCCGTTCGGTTCCTCAAACGCAGGCGGACTGACGCTCTACCTGTGGGCCGCGTGCTATGTCGCAATCGTCGCGGCCACCGGCGCGGTGGCGTTCGCGCGACGTGACTTGTAGCGAGCCCCGGGCCACGTCCGAGCGAGTTCAAGCCTCCCGTTGGTCAGCCCGCTGATAGCTCGGCGGCCGCCGGGACCAGTCCGTGAGCACCACCTCCTCGTCGCGCAGCAGCGCCTCGAGGTGACCGTGAACCGCGAACATGAGGTTCACGGGATCGGCCCCGAACGGTCCGAGCCGAGTCTCGACGTGGTCGCAGAGCTCCCGCAGCGAAGCCGGGTACTCGAGACGTTCTCGCAGCGCGATCTCGATCGCTGCGAGGAATTCCGCGCTCTCATCGAGGAACTGCTCAACCTCCTTCCCGCAGCGGGCCGGCCAGTGCCCGGAGTGCAGTTCGCTCGGCCCGAGGGCCCGCACCAGCGAGATCGTCGCGCGGTACGGCGCGACGTCCTCGTAGGTCGGGGGCAGCGCCGGGCTGCCGTCCATCGCCGGGCACATCCGCCAGTGGATCGCGTCCGCGCTGAACAGGAGTCCGCGCCCGGGCTCATGCAGAACCACGTGCCCGGGCGAGTGACCGGGGGCGTGGAGTACGCGCAGCTCGCGCTCGCCGACTGTGAGCAGCTCGCCGCCGTTCAGGGTCAGATCGAGTTCGACCGGATCGCCGTATTCGCCACGCATCCAGTCCTTCTCCTCGGCTGAATAGCCGACACCGTGTTCGTGCTCGAAGGCTCCGTAGCGGTCGGTCAGCAGACGCTCAGGTTCGCCGACGATCCCGCGGTCGTGAAAGCCGCAGATCGCCGCCGCGCGGGGTAGCGCCTGCTTCAGCGTTGAGAGACCTCCCTGGTGGTCGAGGTCGCAATGAGTGACGAGGATCGCCGTGACCGCCTCAGGGCCCAGGCCGAGCTTGCGCACCGCGGGAAGGATCTCCTCGCGAGCCGTCGAGGCCATACCGGCATCGATGATCACCGCCCGACCCTGGTCGACGACGATGTACTGATAGAGGTTGCGGTTGCCGATCGCACTTTCGACCCGCCACGTCGAAGCTGAGATCTCGGTGAGTGTCACGTGCGTTGCCTTCCGCTCACCAGTCGGTGACCGAGCCGTCGTTGTTGAAGTAGCGCATCGCAGGCTCCTGTTCGAAGGGGTGTTTTGCCGCCTGGGTCTCGTCGACCTCGACCCCCAGACCAGGCGCGGTAGGCTTCTTCACACGCCCGCGGTCGATCTCGAGCGACTCGCGCAGAATCTCGAAGCGCCACGGGACGTCGGCCCGGAAGGTCTCCTGGATGATCACGTTGGGAGTGGCGAAGCCGAGCTGCACCGAGGCGGCGTGACCGATCGGCCCAGTCGAAGCGTGCGGGGCGACGGCGGCGTGGTAGGCCTCGGCCATCGCGGCGATCCGGCGAGCCTCAGCGATCCCGCCGCAGTGAACGAGATCGGGTTGCAGCACCGAAGCTGCCGACAGCTCGAGCAGCTCACGAAACGCGTGGCGGGTGCACAGCCTCTCCCCGCAGGCGATGGGGACGGTCGTGCGCCGCGCGAGCTCAGCCATCATCCGCGGGTTCTCAGGCGGACAGGGCTCCTCGAAGAACCACGGGTGATACGGCTCGAGCACCTTGAAGTACTGGGCGGCCATCATCGGCGACGCGCGGCCGTGCATGTCGACCATCACGTCCACGTCCTCGCCGACTTCGTCTCGCACCGCGCCCATGATTGTCTCCGCGTGCTTGAGCACGCGGTGGCCGTCGAGCCTCGCGGTCCGCGGAACCACGGTGACCAGCTTGATCGCGTCGAACCCGGCCGCGAGCGAAGCCCGCGCGTGCTCGCGGACCTGATCGGTCTGAAGCGATTCGTACAGCGCGTCCTTCTCTCCCCCCCCGAGGTGGTCGTAGAGGCGTAGCTCGTCGCGCACGGCACCGCCGAGCAGCTGGTAGACCGGGACGCCGAGGGACTTGCCCAGGACGTCCCAGCAGGCGATCTCGATGCCGCTGATCGCCGAGCACTCCACCAGCCCCGGTCGGAAGTACAGCTGGCGGACCATGATCTGCCACAGATGCTCGATCCGGCGCGGGTCTTCGCCGATCAGAAACGGCGCGAAGTCCTCGACGCAGCCCACGACCGCCCTGGTCTTCCATTCGACGGTCGCCTCGCCCCAGCCGACGATACCCTCGTCGGTCTCGAGCTTGACGAACACCCAGTTGCGCATGTCCGCGCCTACGACGATCGTGCGGACCGCAGTTATCTTCACGTGGTTCGCCTCTCGATCGCTTGCACCCGGACGCTGCCGAGCCCGGGGCCATCGGCGCTGAGATGTGAAACCGAGTCGACGCCGCTGTAGATCAGGGCCACCACCTCAGTCTCCAATTCCTCCCCGGGCCTGAGCTCACGGACTTGACCGCCGGCGCGCGCAGCATCCAGCGAGCTCGGGTGGCCGGTCCACGGCTCCAGAATCGCGTGGTGATAGCCGCGCCAACCGCCATACACGAGCCACATCCAAACCACCGGAAACACCGCCAGGTCGAAGACCAGCCCAAACCCTCGCCGGCTCACGCGGTCAGTCGTGGCCACCCATCCTGCTTGTAGGTCGGTCAGGTAGTGGAGGGCATAGCACCGCTTCTGGGGATCCAGCGCCTCACGCACGTCGAGCCCACTCAGCAGCGGCCAGTCATAGCGATCCCCGGCCTCGCCGAGATATCCGCCCCCGCAATCGGCCACCAGGCCCCTGCGAGCGGGCACGTCGAAGCGCTGTTGCGCTGACAGCGCGTGGGCGGGATGCAAGCCCCAGTTGAAGTCAAACGGGTCGGTGCCAATGTTCTCGACCCGGTAGGCCAGCCGCAGCACGCAGCTACCGGCCTCGAGGCTGATGCGCCGCTGCCAGCGTGCCGGCGTGATCGGCGTCTTCGTGCTGAGCTTGATCTCAGCGCGCCGCGGCGTGTCCTCGAGGATTTGCCACTCAGCGCCGGCCGTCCACAGCTCGCCCATGTGCGGAAGGGCCTCGCCCGCTCGATTGTAGGAGCGCTCGCCGGTGGGAAAGATCTCGTCCCACCCGCCCGACCAGTGGTCATCGAAATCGGCGTGCAACGGCGCGCGCTGCGGCTGGACTCGGTCCGAGTGCCAGAGCACGTCACGGTCGGCGCGTTTGTCAATCAGCCGATAGATCTTCCCCCCGAGCTCCGGCAGCACATCGATCGCGAGATGCTCGTTCTCAAGGCGCAGACAGCGCAGCCCCCGGTAGGACCAGTGGGTGTCAAGGCGACAGGTCATCGGTCTCCGGTTTCAGTAACCGCCGCGCTCCACTTCCTCAGGATCCTCGTACCAGCGAACGCGCTCACCAACCCGCGCGCGCAGCTTCCAGCGCCTCGACTTTGGACGTCCCTCGATGGCCGCGCGCAGGCGAGTCAGGCCGGTCGACAACTGCTGTTGCTGGGGCTCGGTCAGCTCGACGGCGTCGCGCTCTCGCACCAGCAGGTCGAGATTGATCGTGCTCGTCCGGTAAAGACCCCAGTCCTCGCCGCAGAGCTCGCCGATGTAGCTCGCGTTGATCGCCCCTCCATCGCGTGCCTCGACCGGGCAACACGAGAACAGGGCGTAGAGATCGTTGCGGTCCTTGGCGTTGAGCTTGCGAATCTGCAGCTTGGTCAGCACGAGCTCGGCGAGCGGGAGCGTACACGGCTCAAGCAGCATGCGAGCTTCCAGGGGTAGCTGGTGGCACATCTCGAACACCCCCACGAACACGTCCAGCTGGCGCCCGTGATCGGTGTCGTAGAACAACAGCCGGCGAGCACCGTTCATCGTGTTGAACGCCTCATTGGGCTCGTATCCTGCCGTGGCCAGGAAGTCCTCCAGCTTCCGGCCGGCCCGCTTCGGGGTGGCCAGATCGATGTCGGCGACCACCCGCTGCAGCGACGGAGGCATCCGCTCGGCCACGCGTAGCGCGATTGCCGCGCCCCCCAGCGCACGCACCGGCAGATCAGCCGCCTCCGCGGCGGCGAGCAGACGCTTTGCCTCGGTCAGGACATCGGACTCGATCATCGGTGCGCCGATCGTCACCGGGAGGCTACCCGGCCACGAACTGGTGGGTCACGGATGTTCCTTCGAGCCTCAGTAGGCAACCGTCGATGCGGCCAGTGTGGTAGTTGCTACCGGGATTGACGCACAGGGTTCTCCCGATCCGAGTCGCACCAGGGGACTCGTGGATATGCCCGTGCACCGTGAGCAGCGGCTGAAACCGCTCGATCGCCTCTCGCACCGCGGTCGAGCCGACGGCGATCATGTGCGGCTCCTTGCCGACCAGCACGACGTTGAAGTCAGCGTCGAGCTCGGCGGCCGTGTCAAGTCCCGAGTCGTAGGGCGGGACGTGGAGGTTGAAGATGCAGCGACTCATGTCCTCGACGTGTCCGGCGAGCTCCGCGATGGCGTCGAAGAGCGCGCTCTCGTCGAGTTCCCGCGGAGAATCCCACGGGGTCCGGTTGGAGTAACCGAGCGAGAGCATCGAGTAGCCGTCGAACTCGACCACCCGCTCGTCGCAGGCCATCACCCTACGGCCCTTGTCGATGACATCAGCCAGCGACGGCGGGTCATCGTTGCCCGGCATCACATAGCACTTGGTGCTGGTCGTCTCCAGTCGCTCGTCGGCGAGTGCGATCCAGCCCGCGAAGTTCTCCAGCATCACCTGTTCGAACCAGGCTTCGCGTTGCGGTTCGGTGAGGTTCGAGACGCGCCTCACCTCCTCCGGTTGGGCACGGTAGGGATACATGCCGTTGCCGCGGATCCGGCGCTCGAGCTCCTCGAGCTGGCTCGGGCCGGCGGCTTTCTCGTCCTTGCCGAACAGGCGGGCGGTGTAGACGCCGTTGCCCTGATCGACAACCGGAATCACCACCTTTCCTGTGACGTCGCCACCCATCAGCAGGACCTCGGCTTTGTAGTGCTTGGGTGCGCCCAGGAACTTACGCCACAACACCTCGGTGCCATGAATATCCGACGCGTAGTACACGCGCAGGACGTCGGTTGACGCGCCATTCGCTCGCCGGCGGCGGAGGCGCGCCACCCGTCCTACTCCGGCGGGATCTCGAGGTAGTTCAGTGACAGGTCGATGCCCTGTGAACGACGCCACAGTCGGGCGATCCCATAGATCGCCGCGCCGACCAGTAGACACGTCGCACACAGGGCAAGTCCTCCCTTCCCAGGACTCGTGAACAGCTGATCGGTCCAGTTCTTCCCCGCCCCGGGCAAGCCGAGCGGCGCGTGGGCGAGGAACAGCCAGCCACCGAATAGGCCCACCGCGATGGTGCCGATGCCGAAGTAGACGAGGAGCGGCAGACCGAGAACGGTGATGTTCGAGGACGACGCCAGGTAGGCGGCGCGCCGGCGGAAGGGAAACACGATCGCCGAGGTTCCGACCAGCAGAAACGTGGGGAAGGCGACGATCACCGACAGCGCGACATAGGTGAGGAAGGTAGTGGTGTAGGCGGCGAGATACAGCGCGGGCATGATGATCAACCCGACGAGTAGAAGCGCCACCACCGGCGTGTGGGTACGGCGGCTGACCGTGGCCAGCTTCTGGGGAATGACGCCGTCAAATGCCCACGCGAACAGGGCGCGCACCGGCTGTACGATCTGGATGTAGACGATCAGCGGCGCCCAGGCGATGAAGCTCAGCCCCAAGAGCAACACCAGCACCGGGCTGTGAACGATCACCGCCACGAAGGTGATCCACCACGGGGCGTTGGGCAGCGTGTAGGTCTTGGGGTCGGCCGAGATGCCGTTGACCGCGGTGAGGAAATCGTGACCGACGGCGTGGTACATGAGGACGACCATGACCAGGATCGAGCCGAAGGTGATCGACAGCCCGCCAAGCATCGTGTACCAGGTCTTCCGGGTACCAGCTTGGCGGATCTCGCCGGCCAGATTTGCCGACCACCAGGTGAATACACCGAAGGCGATAAACGCGCCGGAGGCGATGATCGTGTTGTGCCAGTTGGTCCCGCCATGGACGGCGATCCCGCCGGCCGCAGCCTTGGTCAGGAAGTAGTGGTAGGTATCGGCTTGGTGGGTGAACGGGCGTGCGTAGTTGTTGTAGTCGTGGATGAAGCCGCCGTGAGTCGTGAACAGAAAGACGATGGCGGAGAACAGGAACCCGCCGACGGCGAGTAGGAACAGTCCAAACTGAAGTCGCATGATCAGCCGAGTTCCGAGGATCATCAGGGCGACCAGGAGCACGACCTCGACCCCGCCGACGATCATGTTCCAAGGATGCTGCGTCAGCGTCACACCGAAGTTCTCGATCCCGTGTGACTTCACCGAGACGCCGAACAAGGTGACCATCGGCCCAATCGCCACGTTGGAGGTGAAGACCCCCCAGTAGCCGGCCGCCAGGATCGACGAGACCCCGATCAGGATGCTCGAGCCGATCCCCAGCGCCGGATGCAGCGACCGGGAGATGAGCACGTAGTCGGCCCCCGACCGAGGCATGATCTGGGAGAGCAGCCCGAACGCACCGGAAACCAGAAACGAGCTCAGCGCTGCGATCAGGATGCAGACGTAGATGTTCACGTTGGCGAACGTCGACAGAACGACGAACACCGACACGGCCATAGTCAGCCCCGGCGCGGCCGGGAGCACGTTGAAGATCACCGCATCGCGGATCCGCACGTCCCGCACGAAGCCCGTCGCGCGCCGGGCGAAGTGTGTCTCCGAGCCACCGGCGCCGGACCCCGGCGTCGCGCGTGTATTTGTCGTTTCAGCCGCCATGTCCGCTCGTCCCCTCGATTGCTTGCTGTTGCATTCCCAATCTGCGCTTCGGACCGCCGGCCTAGCCGGCCGACAGACCGCCGTCGATCACCAC
>CAXMLR010000507.1:0-4322 GCA_964194275.1 uncultured Solirubrobacterales bacterium | reverse complement strand
TCATGAAGCTGTGCTTGACGATCGGCATCGTGATCCCGATCGTGTCCGCCTCTTGGAACCCGTCGGTCCCGAGCAGCTCGGTGCGCACCTGCCCGGTCAGGAACACGACGGGGACGGAGTCCATCATCGCGTCGCAGATCGGCGTGACCAGATTGGTGGCCCCAGGGCCGCTGGTGCCGATCGAGACACCGACCTTGCCCGTGGCCTTGGCGTAGCCCTCGGCGGCGTGACCGCCTCCGGCCTCGTGACGGACGAGGATGTGGCGAATGCCCGCGTCGTAGAAGGCGTCGTAGGTCGGAAGGTTGGCGCCGCCGGGAAGCCCGAATACGACGTCGACACCCTCCGCCTTCAGGCATTCCATCAAAGCGTCGACTGCACGCATAGGGCTTCCTCCTTCCATCTATTCGGCATGTGGACGCGCGCGGCGCTCCGCGCACGCGGACCGGCGATTCTAGCAACGGGTATACCGGCCGGCGAGCGGCGTTTCCCCAGGAAGTTCGGCTAAACGGCGCGGTGCCGGATTGCCGCCTCGGGCGCGATCGCGACCTCGGGAAACTCGAGCTCCGCCCCGCAGCGCATGCACACCGCATCGTGAAGCTT
Source organism: uncultured Solirubrobacterales bacterium (assembly GCA_964194275.1). Classification (GTDB taxonomy): domain Bacteria; phylum Actinomycetota; class Thermoleophilia; order Solirubrobacterales; family Solirubrobacteraceae; genus Palsa-465. The sequence goes on along the minus strand of CAXMLR010000507.1, from coordinate 3,722 downwards.
GACCACCTTCCCGCAGTTGGGACACTCCCGCCGCAGCTCCTGGTTCTCGAACCGATAGAACACCGCGGTCAGCAGGCCCAGAAACGGGACCAGCCCGGCGATGGTGAACCACAGCAGGAACGAGCTGCCCTTGAGGCGCCCGACGATCCCGCCGGCCAAGCCGAAGAAGACCATGATCACCACCAGTCCGCCGCCCGCCATGGTCAGCGCGATGCCCTGATGGCACGGGAGCGCACGAGCCCGGCTACCAGATGAGTGTCTTCACGGCCCACAGCACCGCGAGGGCCACAGCCACGACCACGATCGCCCAGAACACCGCCGTCACGAACCCGATGACCAGCTTGATGCCCAGGGCGATCGCCGCGATCAGCACGACCCCAGCCAGCGCGCGCCGGAGGACCGGGGGCCTGGCCGGACGACCTTCTATCTCGGTTTGCATACGACCAGCGTACCGCGCGGCGGAAGCCGGCTGACCGGCGTGGAGATTCAGTCGTAGACGCGCTTGAGGTGCTCGAAGCGCGATGTGGGTTCGGCCGCACGACCGTCGAGGCGCAGCCGGGCAAGCCGGTAGCGACGAAGCGGCGCCGTTCCGGGCTCAGTCGCGGGGGAACGCCGATCGGCGACCAGCAGGACCTTGGGTGCGGGGTGACTTGTCATGGCCAGCATGATGATCCATCAGACTCGAGCCCGCATTGGCCTTCGGTACAAACATTCTCAGGTTCCCTGGGCCCCGCGGCTGGCGCGTGCCCTTGCCACTGCTTGATCCAGCGCCTCGCGCGCGCGCGCCCCGAGCCGGCGCCGCAGCCGCCAGCGGGCGCCGGAGAATGCCAGGTTGGCCAAAGTGGCAAAACCGGACTCGTCGGCCCGCAGCGCCAGCAGCAGGTGCGCGACCCGGTCCGCCGGCGGAAGCTGGGGATCGGTGGCTTTCACACACAGGCAGTTCACGCGTCGTTCGCCGGGCAGAACGAGCAGGGCGCCCGCCTCGCCCACCAGCCACAGGCCGAGTTGTCCCCGCTCCGGCACCAGCCCCGTCCGCGCGTAGAGCTCGCGGGCCTCGTGAGAGACGAGATCGCCGAGCAGCAGCATGGCGCGCGCCTCTGCCGCCGGAGCACCGGCACCCCGTCGGCTCACGACATTGGCGCCGCGGGCCGCGTACAGCTCGGGAATGATCCAGGCGTGCGCGAGCAGGATCAGCCCCACGGGAACCGTGATCGGCTTCAGCGCGCCGAGGAATGCTGCGGTGATCACGAACGGAACCGTCTGTGAGATCGTGCTGAGCGTCCACAGCCGTCCCGTCCGCCTGAGCGATCGCGGGCTGGCACGCGGGCGCCAATACACCGAGGCGAGCTCGGGCAGCGCCCGTGGGTGCTCCTGAGAGCCGGCGAGTTGCGTTCTAGCCCCCTGCGATCGGGCGCCGGAGAATCACCAGTGGCTCATCGAGTGGCAGCTCCCGGACCTGCTCGGCGTGACCCTCGCCCCGTGAGACGACGGCGAAGTACCCCTCGTTGAGCTGGGTTCGAAAGGCGCTCAGCGCCGCCTCGACGGCTTCGCTGTCCTCCTCGATCCATTCCGCGAGTGTGGTGTGACCGGTCTGATCCATGCGAATGAGTCGGGACATCTGGTCTCCTGAGGTCGGTTCCCGACGGATCGTACGCGGATCTGGGGAAGGTTCCTGCACCTCGCTGCGTCATTCCCACAAATGCCCGGACCTCTGCGCTCCGCCGCGGCGACGCTTGTTCTCGCTACTGCTCCGCTGCCCCTGCCGGTCTTGACTCACGGCGCGGGCCGTGATCGGGAGCCCGCGCCGAAGGCCATGGCCGCACCCGCCACACCCACCGCGGCCGCCACACCCGCCGCACCCGCTTCACCGGCCCAACCCGCTCCGACGACGGTCACCACCTCGGCCCACGCCAAGCCTCCTCCGCGGCCCGTCTCGTGGGCTCATGGCACGAGCCGCGATCGGGTGCTCGTCTCCCATGTTGCCGCCGCGCTGGCCCGCGCCAAGCCCCGCGTCAAGCCCCGCGTCAAGGCTCACGCCGCCGGCGATCCGGGCACTACGATCATGGATTTCAAGTTCTCCCCCGGCACGACCACGATCCATGTCGGCGAGACGATCACTTGGACCAACAATGGCCCGAGCTCGCACACCGCCACCGCGGACAATGGCAGCTTCGACACGGGAACCCTGGCCAAGGGCGCGAGCGCGTCGCACACGTTCACCCACAGCGGCACGTTCGCCTACATCTGCACAATCCATCCCTTCATGCGTGGCACGGTCGTCGTGCTGGCCGCGGCCAAGACGCCCGCCTCCGGCGCTCCGAGTACGACCACGCCGGCGGCCGCTTCGACGACGCCTTCGCCGACGACTGCCCACGCCGTGACGGCGCCGTCCGGTCCAACGCTTCCGCTCACCGGGCTTGCCGTGCCGGAGCTCGTCACCGTTGGGCTGGCGCTGCTGGCTCTCGGTTGGCTCGTGCGCCGCTCAGCCGGCGCGGCCTCCTGACAGCGCCGCCGAGAAATCTCTAAGTCTGGGCCGCTTGGACCTGCTCGCGGATCAGGCGGGTGACCTCTCCCCCATCCGCGCGCCCCTTCGTCTCCCGCATCACGTACCCGACCAGCGGTCCGATCGCCTTCATGTTGCCGGCTCGCACCTTCTCAGCTGCCTCGGGGTCGGCGGCGATCGCCCGCCGGACGAGCTCGGTCAACCCGTCACTCATCGCCTGCAGGTTCTCCGCCTCCACAATCGCCTGCGGATCGCCTCCCTCGGCGACGAGGCGGCTCAGGACCTCCCGCGCGGCATCCCGGCTGATCGCCTTGCTGGCGGCGAGCGCGACCAGCGACGCGAAGGCCCGTGGAGAAACCCTTGAGGCCCCTGGGTCGGCATCCGATCCGATCCGCTCGACCAGCTGCGGAATCCAGTTGGCCAGGGCGATCGCGTCAGCCGCCGCGCCGGCGACGGTTAGCGCGGCCTCGAAATAGTCCGCCAGCTCGGTTCTGAACGCGAGCTCACGAGCTCGTTCCGCCGGCAGCGACAGCTCGCGCTCGAGTCGGATCGCGCGCTGGGTGGGAAGCTCCGGGAGCTCCACCCGCGCCTGCGCCACCATCGCCTCGGAGGCCACCAGCGGCACGAGGTCGGGCTCGGGCAGGTAACGGTAGTCGTGGGCCTCCTCCTTGGAGCGCAGCGGTGTCAGCTCCCCGCTCGCCGGATCGAAGTGCAGCGTTTCCTGGACCACGCTCTCGCCGCCCTGCAGCAGGTCGACCTGACGCTCGATCTCCGCCCGCACCCCGCGTTCGAGGAAGCGGAACGAGTTCATGTTCTTGAGCTCGGTCTTGGTCCCGAGCTCACGCGATCCCGCAGGCCGCACAGAGACGTTGGCGTCACAGCGCAGGGAACCCTCGGCCATGTTGACGTCGGACACACCGAGCTGCTTCAGGGTGGCCCGGAGCAGGGTCAGCCATTCCCGAGCCTGCTCAGGCGAGCGAATGTCGGGCTCGGTGACGATCTCCACCAGCGGAGTACCCCCACGATTGAAGTCGACCCAGCTGCGCTCCGAACCGTGGATCCGCCCGCTCTCCCCCAGGTGGTTCAGCTTCGCGGCGTCCTCCTCGAGGTGGACGCGATGGATGCGCACCTCTCCCAGTTGCCCGCCGCGGCACAGCGGCACGTCGTACTGGGAGATCTGGTAGCCCTTCGGGAGGTCGGGATAGAAGTAGTTCTTGCG
>CAXMLR010000506.1:0-2840 GCA_964194275.1 uncultured Solirubrobacterales bacterium | reverse complement strand
AAACGAGTGGCTCGTGTAGCCGTCGAACGCTCGGACCCCGAAGCAGGCGTTCGCGCGGCCGTCCATCAGCGGCGGCATCAACAGCGCAAGGTCCGCAGGGTCGTACTCGAGGTCCGCGTCGAAGATTGCGGCGAACTCCCCCTCGGCGTGGCCCAGGCCCGTTCGGATCGCTGCACCCTTGCCCTGATTGTGCTCGTGCTCGAGCAGGCGCACGCGGGGATCCCACTCACCGCCGCGCAGGATCTCCTGAGTGCCGTCCGTGGAGCCATCGTCGACGACGATCAACTCGAAGTCGGCGGGCAGTTCGGTCGCGAGCACCTCGGCGATTGCTCGCTCGACGCGCTCCCGCTCGTTGTATACGGGCATCAGGATCGAGAGCATCTGAAATTCGGGTCGAAGGGGTCGGCTGAGCGGAAGCCGGACTGGAAGGGCACCCGCGAGGACCGACGATGCTAGCGAACGGACGGCTTTTCGTAGAGGATGCATGGATGGACTTTGCCGCCGCGGGGCTGCTCGCCGGGCTGGACGGGGACGAGCGGGTCGCCCGGGAACGCCTGCTGGAGACGCTGCTGGACGGCGGGGTCGACCTCGACGAGCTGAAAGTCGCCGTGGCCGAGGACCGGCTCGCCCTGCTGCCCGTGGAGCGGGTTCTGGGCGGTCGCTACACGGCCCGGGAGATCGAGCAGCGCACCGGTGCCTCGGCCGCTTTGATGCTCCGGATCCGGCGTCTGCAGGGCCTACCGGAGGTGGGCCCCGAGGATCGCGTGTTCGGTGACGAGGACGTCGAGGCGGCGCAGTCCACGCAGCTGTTCCTCCAGGCAGGCCTGAGCGAGCGGGCGATTACCGAGATGACGCGGGTGCTCGGGGAGGCGATGGCGCGAATCGCGGCGACGACCGCGGCGACGTTCGTCGACGCGTTCCTCAAACCTGGCGACAGCGAGGAGGATGTGGCGGTCCGCTTCGCCGCCCTGGCGGAGTCGCTGACCCCGGCGCTCGGCCCGGTGTTCATGGCCACGTTCAAGGCTCACCTGCGCGAGAGTGTGCGCCGGGGCATGATCGGCCGAGTCGAGCGCGAGGCAGGTCACATCGACGGCCAGCAGGAGGTTGCGGTGTGCTTTGCCGACGTGGTCGGTTTCACCCGGCTGGGCGGCGAGGTGGATGTGGAGGAGCTCGGGCATGTCGCAGGACGCCTCGCCGAGCTGGCCGGCGACGTGGTCGTCCAGCCGGTGCGGCTGATCAAGACGATCGGCGACGCGGCGATGTTCGTGAGCCCGGATCCGGGGGCGCTGGTCGGCGTCGCGCTGAACCTGGTAGCGGCGATCGAGGAGGCGGGACTGCCGACGCTGCGAGCCGGCATCGCGCTCGGTCCCGCGCTGCAGCGAGCCGGTGACTTCTATGGTCATTCCGTCAGTTTGGCCAGCCGGGTGACCGGAACGGCGCGCGCGGGCAGTGTTCTCTGCACCCAGGAGGTGCGAGACGCCGCACCGGACGCCTACGAGTGGTCCTTTGCCGGACGGCACCGGCTCAAAGGCCTACCGGAGCCGGTGCCACTGCATCGGGCACGCCCGAAGACCGAGGCCGAGGGTTCAGCGGGGCCGGAGGGCGAGGACGCGAAGGACGAGCACGGCTCGTCTGCCGCTAGGCGGCGGCGAGAAGATCGACGACGAAGACGAGCGGCGAGTTAGCCGGGATGCCGGGGGTGCCCCGCGGGCCGTAGGCGAGGTTCGCCGGAATGATCAGCTCACGCCGTCCGCCGACCTTCATGCCGACGAGACCTTGGTCCCAGCCGGGGATCACGTTGCCCTGCCCCAGCACGAACGGGAACGTCGTCCCGTGCTTCCAAGAGGAGTCGAACTCCTTCCCGCCCTTGTCGAGTACACCGACGTAGTTCACCGTCATGTTGCTGCCCTTCTTGGCGGCCGGGCCGGTGCCCTTGATCAGGTCCTTGACGACCAGTTGCTTGGGCGCGGGGCCCGTCGGCACCCTCACCACGGGCTTCTTCGACAGCGGCGACGGGGGTTTTGGCGTGCTCACCGGCGGCGTAGTGGCGGTCGAGCTGGTGGTGGTGGTCGGCGCTGCTGTCACCGCGGCTTGCGTGACTCCCGCCGAGGGCGGGGCCTGCACTCCCGGGGCCTTCGAGCTGCCGCAGGCGCTGACGCCGGCCGCGAGCAGCACGAGCATCGGGGTGAGAAGATGGTTCATTCGCATCAGAGGGCCGGAGGGTAGCGAGCCGGACGAAGCGGCGGCTTTAGGTGAGGCGCTCAGCCGGCGATCCGCTCCAGAACGTCCGCATCGACATCGAAATTGGCGTGAACCGAGCCGATGTCGTCAGAGTCCTCGAGCGCGTCGATCAGCTTCATCAGTCTGGCGGCGTCGGCCTCTTCCACGGGCACGCGGACCTTCGGCCGCTGACTGACGTCCGCGCTCTCGAGCTCCACGCCGGCCTGCACCAGCGATTCACGGACGGTGGAGAGGTCAGCCGGCTCGGTGACCACTTCGAACACGTCCTCATCACGGAGGATGTCGAGCGCGCCGGCGTCGATGGCGGCAATCAAGTCGTCCTCGTCGTAGCGTCCGGCGTCGATGACGATCACGCCCTGCTTGTCGAACAGATATGACACCGATCCGGGCTCGCCGAGATTCCCGCCGTGCTTGGACAGCGCGTGACGAACGTCAGCTCCGGTGCGGTTGCGGTTGTCGGTAAGTGCCTCGATCAGCAGTGCCACGCCGCCCGGGCCGTAGCCCTCGTAGAGGACCGTCTCGATCTGATCGGCGTCGACCCCCTCTCCGGTGCCCTTGGCGATCGCGCGTTCGATGTTGTCCTTGGGCATCGACGCGTC
>CAXMLR010000505.1:0-1916 GCA_964194275.1 uncultured Solirubrobacterales bacterium | reverse complement strand
GCATCGCCCCGAACGAGTAGAGGTTGCCCAGGAAGTCCGTCTGGCCGGGGATCAGCAGGATTCCCGCGAACACCGAGAACACGACGATCGTGAACCAGGGCGTGCGGTAGCGCTTGTGCAGGCGGGAGAAGATGCTCGGCAGCTGGCGGTGCTCAGCCAGCGACCAGGACAGCCGGGAGATCCCGATCAGCCCGGCGTTGGTGGCGATGAACAGGATCGTGGCGGCGAGGATGCCAACGTAGTAGCGCAGCACGTGAGTGATCCCGCCCGGCAGCCCGAGGTGCTCGATGATCCCCAGCACCGGGTCGTTCTGGTAGCCACCCTGCTGCGGGGTGAGCCCGAGCAGGGTGTACGCGTGAGCACCGTGACCGACCACCGGAAGCGCCGACAGGGCGACCACGGTCATACCGGCGTACACGCCGAGCACCGCGACGAGGATCAGGTTAACCGCCCGGGGCACATCACGGCCGGGGTCGCGCGCCTCCTCGGCCATGTTCGAGACCGTCTCGATCCCGGTGTAGGCCAACATCGCCAGCGAGAGAGCGAAGATCAGGTGCGAGTAGGTGGGGACTGTGCCGAGGTGCACCTGGTTGATCAGGCGGGACGGGTTGAGAACCAGGAACAGCCCGAAGCCGATGATCAAGATCTGAGTGAGCAGATCTGCGATGGCCAGGAAGAAGTTCAGCTTCGCCGATTCGCCGATGCCCCGGATGTTCAGCGAGGCCAGCACGGCGATCACCAGCAGGCCGCCGATCACATCCCCGGGCGGATGGGTCAGCGCCGGCCAGAACGCGCCGAGGTAATGCGGCACGAAGAACGCCGAGATGGCGATCGTGAGGATGTAGTCCAGCGTCAGTGCCCAGCCGGCGAAGAACGACACGAACTCGTTGAAGGCGTGGCGGGCGAAGGACGACGAGCCGCCCGCTTCGGGAAACATCGCCGAGCCCTCGGCGTACGTCTTGGCGGTCAGGGCGAACAGGCCGCCGGCGATCATGAACACGATCGGGGTGAGGCCGAGCGCGAACGCTGCCACGAGCCCGAGGGCGTAGTAGATCGACGATCCGACGTTGCCGTAGGCGGTCGAGAACAGTCCGCCGAGCCCTACGGTGCGCCGGAGTCCATGGGTTTCGATGCGTGCCATGTGCCCGCCACCGAAGCTAGGTGCGCCAGCGTCAAGACCGCGCTAAAGATCAGGGCGCCGGCGTAGAGAAGTCGTTAAGGCTGCAGGGACTCGAGCGGCGGCCCTACTCCTACCCCGCCGAATCACGCAACCGGTATCCCACCCCCGGCTCGGTGATCAGGTACGCCGGGCGCGAGGGATCCGGCTCGAGTTTGGCCCGGATGTGTGCCACATGCACGCGCAGGTAGTGGGTCTCGGCGCCGTATTCCGGTCCCCAGACCTCCTGCAGCAGCTGACGGTGGGTGACCAGCCGACCGTGGTGCTGCGCCAGCACGCGCACGAGCTCGAACTCGATCGGCGTGAGGTGAACCGGTTCGCCATCGCGGAGCACGCTCCGGTCGGCGAGATCGACCACGACCCGGCCGAGGTCCAACCGCGGGCTGCCCCCAGCCTCAACCGAGCGGCGCATCACCGCGCGCAGCCGGGCCAACAGCTCATCGGTGCCGAACGGTTTGGTCACGTAATCGTCGGCGCCGGCGTCGAGGGCCCTGACCTTCTCCCGCTCGTCCCCCACTGCCGAGAGCACCAGAATCGGCAGTCGGCTCCAACGCCTGACCTCCCGGCAGACCTCGACGCCTTGGCCGTCGGGAAGCACCAGGTCGAGGACGAGTGCGTCCGGCGGGCGCAGCGCGAGCGCCGCCAGCGCGTCCGCCTTGGTCTCCGCAGCATCGACGGTATAGCCGGCGCTGCGTAGGACGATCTTCAGCCCCCTCACGATCTGCGGCTCGTCGTCGAC
>CAXMLR010000504.1:0-4364 GCA_964194275.1 uncultured Solirubrobacterales bacterium | reverse complement strand
CACGGTCCCCTCGGAGCCCACGATCTCCGGGAGCCCACCGCGGTCGGAGGCGAGCACCGGGACCCCTGCGGCCAGCGCGTCGAGCACCGAATACGGGCACGGCTCCTCCCAGCGCGACGGAGCCAGCACGACGGCCGCACCGGCCCGCAGCCGGGCGAGCTCGTCCGCGGCCACGCGGCCGGTGAAGCGGACCTCGCCGGTCCCAGCCAGCGCTCGCAGACGAGGTTCATCGGGGCCGTCGCCGGCGATCACCAGCGGCACCGACGCGGAGCGAGCGGACGTGATCGCGGTGTCAAACCCCTTCTCCTCGACCAGCCGCCCGGACGCCAGCGCGTAGGTCCCTCCGCCGGCCGCCGAGCGCGGAGCCTGCGCCTCGGCGAGCACGAAATTGGGCAGCGCCACGGACTTGCCGGCCGGCAGGCCGAGCTCGCGCAGCCGGGCCAGCGTGGCTTCGCTCACCGTGAGGAGCTGATCAGCGTGCTCGAGCAGGCGTGCCTGCTGGCTCGCGAGTCCCGCGGCGTAGACCGCCGCCTCGGGCAGCGAGCCCCGGCAGCGCAGACGCAGGCCGGGGAGCGTGTTGGCGCCGCGACAGCGAAAGCACCGCTCACCGTCTCGGTAGGCGATAGCCACGGCGCAGAACAGGCGAAAGTTGTGCAGGTGAAGCACCGTCCGCGCGCCGGCGTCGCGCGCGGCGGCGAGCGCCCGCCAGCCGAATAGGGGATGGAGGTTGTGCGCGTGCACGACCTCCGCGCCGGAGCGCCGCACGGCGTCGGCGATATCGCCCGGGTCCACGCCACCGGTCAGCAGTCCGCGCGCTGCCGCCACCGAACCGGCGCGCTCGCTAGAGCGCACGAGCACCTGCACCTCGTGACCGTGCGCGCGCAGCAGCGTCGTGATGTCCGAGACGGCGCGCTCCTCACCGCCCTGGTGGCGGTAGCGGTTATGCAGCTGGAGGATGCGCATCACGAGGGTCCGCGCCCGGCGCTTGACCGGGACCGCCGCGGGGATTGTGGCAACGTCCCCCACCAATGACGATCGCCCTGCTCACCACCTACCTGGCCGGCTACCGCGTCCCGCTCTACCAACGTTTGCATGCGCGCCACGGCGTCGAGGTGCTGTGTTACGGCGGCGGCGAGCGCTACGTGCCGGTCTGGTTCTCCGATCTCGACGCGCAACTGGCCCGCGCACCCTTCCCGGCCCGGCGGCTTGGCGGCCCCCGGGAGGCCCTGGCGGTGGCCCGGACTTACGATGCCGTGATCGCTCCGTTCGCCGGAGGCGCAGTGTTGCCCGCCGCCTACGCGGGCGCGAGGCTGCACCGGCGCCCGTTCGTCCTCTGGGCCTCCGTGTGGGCGCAGCCGAGATCGCCCGCCCACCTCCTCGCGCTCCCCGCGACCCGCCACATCTACCGCCACGCCGACGCTGTCGTCGCCTACGGCGCTCACGTGAGGCGATTCGTGCGGGGCGTGCGCGGCCGGGACGACGACGTGTTCGTAGCCCCCCAGTCAGTCGAGCCCGAGCTATTCGCACGGACGGTCTCAGCCGACGAGATCGCGCGCTTCCGCGCCGCCCACGAGCTCCCGCCCGGCCCGATCGTCCTCTACGTGGGCCGGCTCGTGCCCGAGAAGGGCGTGTCGGTGCTGCTCGAGGCGTTCGCGGCGGTGCCGAGCCCGGCCACGCTCGTGCTGATCGGCGACGGCCCGCTGGCAGATCAGGCGCGGCGAACCGCTCGGGCCTTCCTGCTCGGGCCGCTGCCCAGAGCGGAACTACCGGTCGCGTACGCGGCGGCCGAGCTGAGCGTGCTGGCCTCGGTCGCCACGCCGCGCTTTCGCGAGCCGTGGGGTCTGGTCTGCAACGAGGCGATGCACCAGGGCCGTCCGGTGATCGCCAGCGACGCCGTGGGCGCGGTGGCGGGCGGGCTGGTCCGCGACGGCCTCACCGGGCTGGTGGTCCCGGCCGGTGACGGGGCCGCACTCGCGGCGGCGATCCATCGCCTGCTCGGCGATGAGGAACTGCGCGTGCGACTGGGGACGGGCGCACGCGAGGCGGTTGTGGCCTACACCTATGAGGCGATGGCCGCCGCGTTCGACCGCGCGCTGGCCAAGGCGATCAACCCGTCGCCCACCGGTCCGTGAAATAGGCGGTGGTCCAGCCGCAACAGGGGATTGAAGATCATGCGGCCGGCCCGGCCGGCCACCGGGGAGAAGCACGAAGCCAGCGAGTCGAGCCCGAAGCCTGCGCCGGCCAGCGTGCGCTCGAGTGTGCGGGGGCCGAAGTACACCCGGTGATCGGGATGCACCGACTCTCGGCCCGCCAGCGAGCGCAGCCCGATCTTCGGACTGCACGCATTCGGGACGGTCACGCACAGCTGCCCACCGGGAGCCAGCAGCGCGCCGGCGCCCCGCACGAACGCATCCACGTCAGGCACGTGCTCGAGCACCTCGCCGGCGATGACCAGCGCGTAGCGCCCGCGCTCGCCTCCCGGGGCGTCGGTGACGTCACTGAGCACGAATCGCTCCGGCGGGAATGCGCTGCGGACGAGCTCGAGCGCCGGCGCGTCCACGTCGAAACCGGTGACCCGCCCCTTCGCGACCAGGCGGCCGTGCAGTAGCGAGCCCCGGGCCAGCAGGTCGGCGGTGTACGGACTGTCGGCGCAGCCGAGGTGCGCGATCTCGCCCGACGTGCTAGCGCACAGATCCTCGAGCCAGGCCGCGCGGTCGGCAATCAGCGGCATCCGCAGCCGCTCGCCTCGATGCATCTCGGCCGAGCAGGAGGACTGCGCCCGGATGGGCCCGCTCACTGACCCACGGAGAACAGCGCCTCGCGATCGTGGCGCGAATAGGCCTCGAAGGCGACCATCGTCTGGGTCCGGGCCACGCCCTTCAGCTGCGAGATCCCGCTGGTCACCACCTCAGCGAGCTGGTCCTGCTCACGCAGCCGCAGCATGGCGACGAAGTCCCAGTCGCCGGTGACCGAGTAGGCCTCGGCCACGCCCTCGATGTCGGCGAGCTCCCCGCCCAGCGAGCCGAGCGCCTCGCGCTCGGCTCCGATCAGGACAACCGCGTGGATCACGCGGAATGCTCGTCGCCGGGCTCGAGCACCACGACGCTTGATCCGGTCGCCGACTCGACGTCTGACTTGAACGCCTGAGCGTCGGTCTCGATCGGCGGGAACGTGTTGTAGTGGCAAGGGATCACCGTCTTGGCGCCGACCAGCTGCGCCGCATCGACGGCGTCCGTGCTGTCCATCGTGAAGTGACCGCCGATGCACATCAGCGCGAGGTCGATCGGCGCGCGCTTACCCACCAGCTGCAGGTCGGAGAACAGCGCCGTGTCGCCAAGGTGGTAGATCACCGTGTCCTTGAAGTTGATCAGCAGGCCAGCGGGGGTGTTGACCGTGCCCTTCGGCGTCGTCGAAGTGTGCCATGCCGGCACCAGCTTGGCCCAGCCCCAGTCGAATTTGACCGTGCCCCCGAGGTTCGGGCCATGGACGTCGATCCCGTCCTCCGCCAGCTCGCCGGCGATCTCGACGATCGCCAGCACCGGCGCGCCGGTGCGCTTGGCGATCTCGACGGTGTCGCCGATGTGGTCGCTGTGTCCGTGGGTCAGCAGGATCGTCGTCGCGGAGACGTCCTCGGCGCTGATCGCGGCCTTCGGGTTCCCGGACAGGAACGGGTCGATCAGGACGCTGGTGTCGCCGTCAGACAGGGCGAAGCAGGAATGGCCGAGAAAACGGACCTGGGTCATCGATCAATTCTCCTGTGTCGTGGGGGCGCCGGACGCGGCGCCAAGCTCGCGGGCCAGCTCGAATCCGACCGCCACGCCGACCAGCATGCCCAGCCGAGTCTCCTCGGCCAGCAGCGTGCGCACGGCGCGGACGCGCTGATCAGGGTCTTCCCCCGCGGCTGCCTCGCGAACCGCCTGGTCGTTGGCGACGTCGAACCAGCCTCCCTCCTCGAGAGCGCTGGTGAGGACGCGCTGCAGTGCCGGCGCCCCGCGGGCGACGACGTCCTGAGCCTCAGCCAGCCGCTGCGGATCGGTGATCGCGGCGACCGCGGCATCGATCTCGGCTTCGCTGTAGGTGGGGTCCGGCACTATGGCTAGCGCCGATGCGCCCGGGCCAGGGGCCAGCCGATGAGCAGGCCCGCCAGCACCCCGACCGCGTCCGAGAGCCAGCTGGCCTGCACGACGAGCGGCATCAGCGCCAGGACCACAGCAATCACTCCGGTCCCGATCAGGTCCCCGTCAATGTCCTCGCCGGCGCGCAGCTCCAACAGGTCGGGGAGGGCCCACGCGGTGAGCAGAGCAAGTGCGGCCCCGTTGGCGCCGAGTACGACCGGGACCGAATAGGCCCTGTCTCTTATACAC
>CAXMLR010000503.1:0-2611 GCA_964194275.1 uncultured Solirubrobacterales bacterium | reverse complement strand
TCCGGCTCATGCGCAACGCTGCGGCGGGAGTCCGGTCATGAGCCGGGCGCGTGGCCTGACCTGGGCGCGAGGCGGCGCGCTCGCCTTCGCGATCGTCATCGCGCTGTTCCCGTTCTGGTGGATGCTGGTGACGTCGTTCAAGCAGCCCGTCGACATCTTCCGCGGGGTTTCGCTCGTCCCGCAGAACCCCACGGGCAGCAACTACTCCCGCCTATTCAGCGCCTACCACATGGGTTCGTTCCTGGTGAACAGCCTGATCATCGTGTCTGTGGCCACCTTTGCGAGCCTTGTCCTCGGCACGCTGGCGGCCTATGCACTGGCGCGGTTCCGACTGCGCTTCGGTCTCAATCAGGCGGCACTGGTGGTCGCATTGCTAGTGCGTGCGCTCCCGCCGATCCTCCTCGTGATTCCCCTGTACCTCACGCTGGCGCAGTACGGGCTGCTGAACACCCGGCTCGGTTTGATCTTGATCTACGGGGGACTCAACACGAGCTTCGTCATCTGGATGATGCAGAGCTTCCTCGAGGAGATCCCGCGGGACATCGAGGAGGCCGCCATGGTCGATGGTGACTCGCGACTGCGTGCGCTCTTCCGGGTCGTGCTGCCGCTGGCGGCGCCGGGAATCGCGGCCACGGCGATCTTCAGCGTGATCACGACCTACAACGACTTCCTGCTCGCGCTGACCCTGACCTTCACCCCGAGCGCGCAGACCGTGCCCGTGGGTGTATCCACGCTGATCGGCAAGATCCAGATCGAGTGGGGACCGATGGCCGCGGCCGGTGTTGTGGGCGCGCTGCCGATCATGATTTTTGCCGTCATCGTCCAGCGGCACTTCGTCCGCGGCCTGACCTTCGGGGCGGTCAAATGATGGCGGCATTCCCCGCTGCCTGAGGTGCCGATGCACAAGCACCCGGCGCCGGTCTGCGCGGCCTGCGAGTGGATCTTTGCCGGAGAGCCACTGCCCTCGGTGCTCCAGCGGCTGGCCGCGGCCGGATGTGCCGGCATCGAGATCTCCGGTGAGCCCGAGCGCGCCGACCGGGCCACGCTGCGGCGCGAGCTCGTCACGGCGGGCCTGCAGGCCACCGGCATCACCGCGGTCTGCCCGGCGCCGACCGAGGAGCGAGACCTCTCACACGAGGACGCCGCCGCACGACGCCTGGCCATCGCCTACTACAACGGCTGCATCGACCTCGCGGTCGAGGTCGGGGCGCCGGTGGTAGGACTGATCCCCGCCGCGATCGGGCGCGTCCACGGGCCGGCTGAGGCGTGGGCGCGGGCCGTCGACGCCGCCCAAGCCGTTGCCGACTATGCGCAAGCGCAGGGCGTCCTGCTGGGGGTGGAGGCGGTCAACCGGTATGAGAGCTTTTTGGTCAACACCGCCGAGCAGGCACTGGCGTTTGCCACTGAGCTCGGTGCCGGGAGGGCCGGAGTGATCCTGGACTGCTTCCACATGCAGCTCGAGGAGCACGACAGCATCGCCGCGGTGAGGACGGCGACGCCGCACCTGCTGACCCTGCATCTTGCCGACTCGAACCGGCTGGGTCTGGGCCATGGACAGCTGGACTTCGGCGCGCTGGTGCGAGCGGCGCTCGACAGCGGTTACCGAGGGCCGCTCGTGTTCGAGTTCACCGCGCCGGGACCGAATCCGTTCGACCCGCGCAAGTCTGCCGCGGCGATGGGTCAACTCGATGTCTTCGCGCAGGAGAGCGTCGCCGCCGTGACCGCCGCGATCCAGTCCTAGGCCAGGATTTCGCGCACGGCCTGGCCGAAACGGTCGAGCCCGTCATCCAGGTCCTCTCGACTGATCACGAGCGGGGGTGCGATTTCGATCGCGGTTCCGTTGTTGCTCACGAGGACGCCGAGCTCGCGCGTTCGGGCGACGATTGCCTTGAGCGTCTCAGGCGCCAACGGAGCACGCGTCGCGCGGTCCGCGGTGAAGTCGACCGCCAACCACAGTCCGAGCCCCCGCACATCTCCGACGGCGTCGAGATCCGCGAGCCCGCGCAGCGTCGCGAGCGCGTGGGCGCCCTGCTCAGAGGCACGCTCCAGCAGACCGTCGCCCTCATAGATGTCGATGGCGGCGAGCGCGGCGGCAGCTGCCGCGGGGTGTCCCCCATAGGTGTGGATGTCGGGGTAGCCGTCCAGCGCGTCTCGGATCGAGGCGGTGGCGATCGCCGCGCCGAGAGGGACGTACCCGGCGGTCAGCGCCTTCGCCATGGTCATGATGTCCGGCTCGACGCCCCAGTGGTCGACGCTGAACCACGCCCCGGTGCGTCCGAACCCGGTGATCACCTCGTCGGCGATGAACACGACGTCGTGAGCGCGGCAGATCTGACGGACGCGCTCGAGGTAGCCGGGAGGTGGAATCTGGACGCCGTTCGCCTGCGCGATCGGCTCGAGGATGAACGCCGACACCAGCTCGGGACCTTCGTGGAGGATGTGCTGCTCCAGGTATTCCGCGCAGCGCATGGCGCAGTCCTCGCCGCAGCTCGCGTGCGGGAGTCCGAATGGGCAGCGGTATGACATCGGCGACGGGATCCGGGAGAACCCGGGCACTCCCGGCTCCATCGGGCGTCTCACGCCGAGCCAGTCGCTCGCGGCCGTCGCGCTG
>CAXMLR010000502.1:0-2696 GCA_964194275.1 uncultured Solirubrobacterales bacterium | reverse complement strand
TCACCATCCTGGCTGTCCATCAACACCAGGTCGATCTGCTCCGCGCCGAGCCCGTCTGTGAGCTCGCGTAGCCAGCGCGCCGCGTCGGCGCGGTAGTCGACTCGCCGGTAGTCGTGCGCGTACGACAGGCCGAACCCGGGCCGGTCCGGGATCACGACAGGACCGTCGAGCCGCGCCGCGATCTCTGCCCACTCAATCGTGAAGCCGACCCCACCGTGGACGAGGACTGTCGGGCATGGCCCATCGCCGCTCACGAGCGCGTAGGACTCGCGCCCGGCCTGGTCGGGGATCCGGCGACCCTCGCCCGCGAACCCGCGGCGGGCGAACGCGGCGAGGCGGAGCTGCTCGAACCGCTCCCGGGCGTCCTGCCCGCCTGGACGGGTTTGTCCGGCGAGTGTCGGGGCGACGGTCGCCGGTCCGGACGTCGTCTCGATGGACTCAGGATCGGCCGGCTCGATCAAGCGCGTCTTCATAGCTGTCCCTCCGGTTCGCGCAACAGTGTGACGTTACGGGATAACGTAACGACATTGCAATACACTGTCAAGATGGGTCGCCCCCGAGTGCACGACGAAGCGACCGCCGAAGCGCTGCTTCAGGCGGCCGAGCGGATGATCGAGGCGGACGGGCCGGACGCGTTGTCGCTGCGACGGCTCGCCGAGCAGACGCACACGACTACGCGCGCGGTGTACAGCCTGTTCGGCTCCAAGGACGGGCTGGTCGTCGCGCTCGCAAATCGGGCGTTCGAGATGCTCGGCAGCGGGGTCCCCGCGCTCCCCATTACCGACGACCCCGGGGCCGACCTCGTCGAAGCTGGCGTTGTCTTCCGGCGATTTGCCGTTGACCACCCATCGCTGTTCAGGCTCGCGTTCCAGCACCGCGACACGACCCCGAGCTGGTTGTGGCCGAACGTCCGACCAACCCAGCAAGCGGCACTCGCCGGGCTCCGTCAGCGGACCGCCCGATTCGCTCAGGCTCACGGCCTCACGGACCGCGCCGCGTCCGAAGCGATGATCGATTTCCACGCGCTCTGCGAAGGGCTGGCCACGCTCGAGCTCCGCGGGCTGCTTCCCACCGGCACCGAGGAGCGACTATGGCGCCACGCGCTCAGCGCGCTCGTCAGCGGCCTCAGCCACGCCTCCCTCGTGGGCTCGGAGAGCATCAGCGACACGTAACCTCGCCCACCCCACGGCCAACCGGCGAGCCCCGCTTTCACTCAACGAACAGGTGTCAAGGCCGCGATCGCCGACAGCTGTTTCGCGCTCAACGCGAGCACCAGCGCCTGCTGGCGAGTGGCTTCGTCCAGCTGATTCGGCAAAGGACGAACTGCTAGTGGGGTCCTGATCGCTCGGCTAAACCTGCCCTTGCCTGGAAAATGAAGTGGGCCGTGCGGCGCTTACGTCCGCACGGCCCACCGAGGGCCGTCGATAGCTCGACCGGCCCGGAATCGCTCCTGAGTCCTACAGCTTGGTGATGTAGTTCAGGCTGGTGACGTCCTTCAGCACGCGCCGAGCTCCGCGCGGCGTGTCGAACGCGCCATCCGGGGTGATGCCGAACTCGCTCTTGTTGCGAATCAGCCCGATCACCGAAGCGTGGCGCGCCTCGACCGTGACGATCGAGAGTGCCGCCTTGAGCACCGCGGGGTTCTTGATGTTGAACGCCTGGCCAGAGTAGGCGTGAACGCCCTCGTTCTCGAATGCGAACGATGCATCCATGAACTTCTTCTCGTTATTGGTATCGCCGTGGAAGTTGAACTTCGGCTTACCGATCGCCTTGCGGCCCAGCACGCTCTTGAGCGCTGCCACGTGCTGATTCTCATCATTCGTGACGGCGGTCAGGAAGAGCCTGGTCTGTCCGCTTCTGATGAATGCGTTCTTCTGCTGATTCCTGGTCGCCTCGTTGTAGAACGAGGACTCGAGGTACTCGAGCACCAGAGCGAAGTTGAGGATCCCGATGTCGCCCCGACCAAACGGCTTGACGGGCGGCGGATCGCCGTTGATGTGGGCAGACGCCATCGGAGCGAGCGCCCCGAGGATCGCGCCACCGCCGACCATCGCACCGCCGGCCAGTCCTGCACGGCGCAGGAATGCCGAGCGAGTGTCACCGTCCAGCGCGTCCATCGCCTCTGCGGCCGTCTCGCGGACGGCACCGTCTGCGTCGATATCTTCCAGGTTGAGCTTGTGACTCATGTTGCTCCTTTCAAAACTTCTCGTCCTACCAGGGTTTTTGTCGCGCACGAACTCCGGCCCATCCGTTGCCTTCTAAACCCGTATACGTGGCCGACGCCGTTCTGGATCATCCGGCCTCGACGCGCTTTGTCCGCCCGCGCTGCTCAACGCTTCTACCTTCGAAGTGGGAGACCCGGTCGACCCCCAAACCGGCGCGGCCCTGGCGCGATCAGTGGACGGGCGGCGGGCACAGGCCGCCCCGCACAGCCCTGCGGGCCGCCTTGAGTGCCGCCGCTGGTGTGCGTCCGCGTCTCCAGCATGCGCGGTCGCCTGCGCTTCGTGGGACGCCGAGGCCAGTACTCGCGAGCACGATGTGACGTGGGTCGAGCCGGTGCTGGTGGCGCAGGTGGGCTTCAACGAATGGACGGGCCACGGACGCCTGTGGCACCCTCGGTTTTTCGGGCTTTCTGAAGACAAACCGGCGTGGGAGGTGGTGCGCGAGCGATGAACGAGAGGATCGCCAGCGGCGGG
>CAXMLR010000501.1:0-2846 GCA_964194275.1 uncultured Solirubrobacterales bacterium | reverse complement strand
GGTCCACGGCTTCGACCCCTACCCGGACCGACTTCGCCGGCTCGCCGAGGCTGCCGAGGCAGAGCGCAAGGCGCTCCTGTTCGCCGACCTCTGCAACGTCAAATGGAAGCCTCAGCCCGGCGCCCGCGGCCTGCGGCTTGCTGCGGAGCTCGACCCGGGCAACCGCATCGGGCCGGAGGAGCTCTGGGCCAAGTTTGACAAGGCTCTCGATCAGCTCGGGATCGCCCTCGAGGGCGACGGCTTCGCCCAGTTGGCGGCGGTGTTCGGGTCGCTGTCGGCCGCGGCAACCGAGATCGCCGACGCACTCGAGCACATCGACCAGATCCGCCAGACTGGTTGACGCTACGTCGCGTTGCAGCCTCTGCGACGTATCGCCCGCCGCTTGCGACGATCGTTGCCGCCTGGTCGCTTCCCGTTCGCAGCAGACTGGAACACGGGACCGCACGCTGATCTGTCGTGAGCGCTCTACGGCGTCGGCTCACGGTTGATGGTGAGCAGGCGGCCCGCGATTCGTGGCGCGCAACGGGCCCGATCCAGCTCACGATTTGTTGCGCCCTGCACCGGGCGGCCGTCGGCGCCGACGGTGACACCGCCGGACTCGAGGCCGAACGCGTCCACCAGGAAGTCGTGTACTGCCTTGATGTCATCGTAGACGAGGACTGGAATGATGGGCTGTGGTTTGGTCATGGCGGGCACGCTACGCGGCGACCGGGTCCTCGTCTTGGACAAATGGGATCCCGTCTGCGATCGCGCGGTCGGTCGTCAAAGAAGCGAGGAAGTCAGTCGGCGTGGTTCCGGCGAGCTGGCGAAAATCGCGATTCAGGTGCGCCTGATCACAGTAACCGCACTCGTACGCGATATCGCCCCAGGGGCCCGGCGCGCGCACCAAGCGCTCGCGGACCTGCGAGAACCGCAACATCCGCGCCACGGCCTTGGGCGCCAGGCCGACCTGTTCGTGGAACGTCGTGGTCACCTCGGACGGACCGACGACAAGCTGTCGCCTATCTGTCCGCGCTTGTCCGTATCGTTCATGCCCATGAGCGAAACGCACGTACGTGTGTCAAACGACGAACTGGCGACGGTTCGCGAGGCGATGCGCGATCTCGCCCAGCTCCTGGACCGCCTCGATCGCCGCGAAGTCGACAAGATCATCCTCACTCAGCGCAACCAGATGCGAGCCGTCCTGATCACGCCCGCGTGCTACAGCGAACTCGAGCAACACGAGCTCAAGGACGAATAGCGCAAGTTTCGCTCGCCGGCTTCGTTCTTGGTAGTAGACGGCGCCCGGTAGCCATGAGTTAGGCCAGGGTCGGTGGCTTACGGGCTTTGTCGGCCGTGATGTCTTCGGCCGCGGCGGGTGAGCCGCCACAACGGCTCGTCGTGCAGTGGGTCATGGCCAACGACAACGATGAGTTCTTGTGCTTTGGCGTCTTCCCAGGCGCTGAGGACATCCTGCTGGCCGACAAACAGCTCCCAGGCGACCAGCCCCAAGCTGGCGCCTCCCGCACTCTCGAACTCTTCGACGACGGTCAGGACGTCTTGCACAGTAATTCGGGCGATCGGATGTGAAGGTACACAGCATGTCGATCGCAAGCGCCACCCCGCGGGTGCCCGGAGCCCTCCACCCGCCCGTGAGCAGACTCAACGCGGGCGTTGGGTGACGGGCAGCGCGAGGAGGGCCAGCACCGGGACCAAGAGCTGACCTTGGCCAGTCAGCTGCCAGCTGTTGGCTGTGGGTGTCACTGTGTCTCGTGTTGGCTCCACAACGCCGTTGTCGACAAGTGCGCGGAGATGGAAGCCGATGTCGCTGGGGGCGCGGGACAGCGTAGCGGCGAGCTCAAGAGCGCTGGCTGGGCGATCGGCAAGCACAGCGACGATCCCCACGCGGGTCGGCTCCGCCAACGCTTGCAGCGGTCGCGCCGCCCGAGCAGCTCCAAGCTCGCTCAGTCTCCCGTCGGGATCCCCACCGAGCCCGCGCAGCGCCTGAGACCACGAAGGCTTCGCGTGATCGCCCATCGCCTAGATTGTGACCGGCCTTCGACAGGCCCGCGATCCAGCGGGGATCGGCTCTGATCTGCAGCGGTGCTTAGTCACTAAGGGCAGTCGCCGCACGGCGGGAGGGCTGGTGGCAAGACAAGAGAAACAAGCAGCAATGGGTAGGAAGTGACGACCGCGTCGCATACCGTTCCGCCCATGGCTTTGACCGAAAATGAAGCCCGTTTGACGCGCCGCCTGGTGATCCGGCACCGTTTGGATCATGCAGACCGATTTCAGCGATCTCGATGATCGTGAGCTGC
Source organism: uncultured Solirubrobacterales bacterium (assembly GCA_964194275.1). GTDB lineage: Bacteria > Actinomycetota > Thermoleophilia > Solirubrobacterales > Solirubrobacteraceae > Palsa-465. The sequence goes on along the minus strand of CAXMLR010000501.1, from coordinate 549 downwards.
TGGTGGCTGCAAACGCAGACCGGGATGCGTTCGCGGAGCTCTATCGGCGTCATGTCGGCGGAGTGCTGGCGTACTTCCTTCGCGCCGTGGGGCGGTCTGACCTCGCGTTTGATCTCACTGCTGAGACATTCGCCGCTGCCTTGCTCGCGCTGCCGGGTTATCGAGTGACGGCGGCACCGGGTCGGTCTTGGCTGTACGCGATCGCGCATAACCGTCTGATCGATTCTGTGCGGCGCGGACAGGCGGAAGCTCGCGCGCGCGAGCAGCTCGGCATGGACGCGATCGTGCTCAGCGACGACGGCGAGGCGATGATCGAACGGGTTCTGACCAACCTGGCAGGGCAGCCGGCGCTGGAGCTTTTAAAGAGTCTGCCCGACGAGCAGCGCGACGCTGTGACCGCTCGCTTTCTCGAGGACCGTGATTACGGGGAGATCGCCGCCCAGATGCGATGCAGCGAGCAGGTCGTGCGCAAGCGCGTCAGCCGGGGGCTGGCGGCGTTGCGCCGCCAGCTGGGAGTCGATCGATGAGACGTCCTGTGTCAACCCCTGG
>CAXMLR010000500.1:0-1924 GCA_964194275.1 uncultured Solirubrobacterales bacterium | reverse complement strand
TCGATGCCGTTGTGGACCATCTTCACGTAGTGACCCGTGCCGGGGCCGCCCATGTGCCCCCAGCCGTTCGGCGGAGCCAGCACATCGAGGACCGGCGCGATTCTGGACACGTGCTCCTCAGCGCCGCCGACCATCATGCAATAGCCGATCTCGAGACCCCAGACCCCTCCGCTTGTGCCGACGTCGACGAACCCGACGTTCCGCGCGCTGCACTGGGTGAAGCGATCGATCGAGTCGGTCCACTTGGAGTTGCCCCCATCGATGATGGTGTCGCCGTCACTCAGCAGGTCAAGCAGGCTCTCGACCGTCTTCTGCGTCGGATCGCCGGCGGGAACCATGATCCACACGGCTCGGGGCGCGGACAGCTGGCCGACCAGCTGCTCGAGCGAGCCGGCACCCTCCGCGCCAAGCTCCTGCGCCGCCTGAACCGCGTCGGCGCTGAAGTCGAATGCCACCACATCGTGCTCAGAATCGCGCTTGATCCGATGCACCATGTTGCCGCCCATCTTGCCCAGCCCGACGAACCCAATTTGCATCGACTTCAGCTCCTGTTGAGTAGATCCTGGATCCGGGAGGCGAGCGAGCGGACCGCGCCGACCGGCTCGCCTTCGAGCTTCACCCGCTCGGCGGCGAGGCCGTGGCCGCGCAGGGTCTGGAGGTCGCCAGCGGCCTGCGCCGCGATCAGCGTCCCGAACGAGTAGCTGGCACCGGGGATCTCGGCGTCCTGCTGAGGATCGTTGACCAGTTGGAGGAAACGTCCGGTCGGTGGGCCGCCCTTGTGCAGCTGACCCGTGGAATGCAAGAAGCGCGGTCCGTAACCGAACGTCGTGGCCGCGCCGGTGGCCGCCCGGATCGCGGCCCGGAGCTCCGCGATCGCATCGTCGAGCGCGTCGGAAGGCGGCAGGTAACCCATGATCGCCACATAGTGGGGTGGTGCGGCATCCTCGAGCAGCGCGCGGAGCGCGTCGTCGTCGGCCGGTTGCAGCTCCGGCACCGACCCCGAGTCGAGCACCCGCTTGGTGTTGTCCTTGGCCTCCTGCACGTTGGGCTGATCGAACGGATTGATGTCGAGCGCCCAGCCGGCAACCGCCACCGCGAACTCCGCCAGGAAGAAGATGCGTCCGAGATCAGAGGCCCCGTTGGTGGCGAGCGTCACGGTCGGATGCCCGGCCGCGGCGAGCTGCTTGATCGCCTCGTCGAGCCGCTCATCGGGCTCGTCGCAGTCGCGCAGGTAGGCGAACACACGGTCGTTCCTGTACACGTCGGCGTCGCCGACCGGCTCGTCGGCCACCGGCAGGATGCCCCTCCCGTGCTTGCCGGTCGACTCGGCGATCAGCTGCTCGACCCACAGCCCGAAGCTCTCGATCGGTGGGTCGACCAAAAAGGTCAGCTTGTCTCGGCCGTGGCTCGCCATCTCGCCGATCGCCGCCCCGAGCCACAGTCCGGAATTCGACTCGCTTGCGTGGTAGTGCATGGAATTCTGCTCGGCGACCTGGCAGCCGTGCAGGAGTGCCTCGATGTCGGCTCCCATCAGCGCGGCCGGAACGAGCCCGAAGTACGACAGCACCGAATAGCGCCCGCCGATGTCCGGGGGGTTCAGGAAGGTCCGGCGCAGGCGCTCATCCCGGGCCAGCTGCTCGAGCGGGCTGCCTGGGTCGGTGACCACCACGAATTGGTGTGGGCCGGCCAGCGCCGCGAAATGGCGATAGTGCGACAGGGTCTCGATCGTGCCCCCGGACTTCGAGGAGACGATGAACAGCGTCTTCTCGATGTCGACGGACTTCTGAACCGCGAGCACGACGTCGGGATGCGTGGAATCGAGCACCTGTAGGCGCAACCCTTCCGGGGTCTGACCGAAGGAGCGACGGATCACCTCGGGCCCGAGCGACGAGCCACCCATACCGAGCAGGACGGCGTCGGTGAA
>CAXMLR010000499.1:0-2529 GCA_964194275.1 uncultured Solirubrobacterales bacterium | reverse complement strand
GAGCCGCAACGGCTCGCCGACAAACTCACTCACCGCGGCTGAGAAACCCCCGCCGACGATCCGCCCGCCCGCGCGGTGCGAGTAGAACTTCGTCTGCACGAGATCGCCGACCGTGATCGGTTCATCCACCACGCGGCCATCCGGGAAGCGCAGCGCCAGCCGCCGCGCCGCGTCGTCGTAGTCGGAGACGATCGTCGTCAGCGCACCGAGGCGCTTGCCGTTGGCCAGCCGGTCGCTCGCGTCGATCAGGTAGAAGCGCCGATTTTCCCGAACGCCGGCAGGGTCCAACCGGACGCGGTTCGCCGACCGCAGCCTCGTGCCCTTGACCGGCGTCAACGACAGCGCGGTGATGACCATCTCCACGTGACTAAGCCGCGGCCTGCTCGGCCCAGTCGCGGTAGAGCTCCCAGTAGCGGCCACCCGCCGCCACCAGCTCGTCGTGTGTGCCCTGCTCGACGATCATGCCGTGCTCGAGCACGATGATCCGCCCGGAGTGCTGGATCGTGGAGAGACGGTGGGCGATGACGATCGCCGTCCGTCCGGCTACCAGCCGCCTCAGCCCCTGCTCGATCAGGCTCTCGGTGTGCACATCGACATTGGAGGTCGCCTCGTCGAGCACCAGAATCCGCGGGTCGGCGACCAGCGCGCGGGCGAACGCCAGCAGCTGGCGCTGGCCGGCCGAGAGCTGGACTCCGCGCTCGCCGACCTGCGTGTCATAACCGTGCTCGAGCGCTTCGATGAACCCGTCGGCGCCGACGGCCGCAGCGGCGGAAACGATCTCGGAATCGGTCGCGCCCGGGCGCCCGAAGGCGATGTTCTCCCGCACAGAGCCGCTGAACAGGAACCCCTCCTGCGGCACGATCCCCATCTGCGAGCGCAACGACCTGGCCTCGACCGAACGCAGGTCGTGACCGTCGACCAGCACGCTACCGAGCGTCGGGTCGTAGAAGCGTGAGACGAGCTTGGCGAAGGTCGACTTTCCTGCGCCGGTCGATCCGACCAGCGCCACCGTCTGTCCGGCGGGGATCACCAGATCGATGTCGCGCAAGGCCCAGGCTCCGTTGTCGTCGATCCCGTAGCGGAACGAGACCTCGTCGAAGCGCAGCTCGCCGCGGATCTGCGGCATGGTCAGTGCGCCCGGAGAGTCCGAGAGCTCCGGCTGCTCGTCGAGCAGCTCGAAGATCTTGTCCAGTGCCGCCATGCCCGACTGATAGGTGGTGTAGAGCTGCGAAAGCTGCTGGATCGGGTCGAAGAAGTTGTTCAGCGCCGCGATGAATGCGAATACGACACCGGTGGACGTGTGACCGTTGATGGCCTCGATGCCCCCGATGACCAGGATCTGCACGGTGACGAGGGACGAGAGCAGCTCGACCGCGGGGAAATAGGCCGCGTTCAGGTACACCGTCCTCATGTTCGCGTCGCGGTTGTCATCATTCAGTTTGCCGAACCGCTTGATGTGACGCGGCTCCTGGCCGAACGCCCGGACGACCCGGATCCCGGACAGGCTCTCCTGCAGATATCCGGTGATCCAGGCGATCTTCTCCCGCGTCAATCGGTACGCGTCGGCCGAGGCGATCCTGAACGCGAGGCCTCCGGCCGCGATGATCGGGAGGGCGAGGAAGGTCAGCAGGGCCAGGTGGGAATCGAGAACGAACAGGATCACCACGACTCCGATCAGGGTCAGGCCCGACTGGAACAGCGTCGCCAGCCCGTCCTCGACCAGCTGGTCGAGCGCCTCGACGTCGTTGGTCAGCCGGGAGATGATCACGCCGGCCCGGTTGCGTGAGTAGAACCCGATCGACAGCGACTGGAGATGGGCGAACAAACGGACCCGGAGATCCTGGAGCGCGCGTTGGCCCACCCAGCCGACGAGATACGTCTGCGCGTAGGAGGCGATCGCGTACAGCACGGCGGAGAGCAGGAAGCCGGCCACCACCAGGTCAAGCGCCCCAGTGTCGTGGCGGCGGATGCCGTCATCGATGGCCAGCTTGGCCAGCGGTGCGGGCGCCAGCGCGGTGGCAGTCGCCACCAGCAGCGCGAACAACATGGCGCCGACCCGCCAGCGATAGGGGGCCAGGAGCTCGATCAGACCACGCAGCTTGCGCCCGCGGCCACCCGTCTGGCGCAGGCGCCGGCGGACCTCCTCCGAACGCGTGCCAGAACGCATCCCCGAGCTCACAGGCCCGCCACCTCCGCCTCGAGCGGCTTGCGGGTCATGAACACCTGGTCGGGCATGCCCTTCTCCACGATCTCGCGGTAAAGCTCGGATTCGGTGAGCAGCTCCGCGTGAGAACCGCGGGCGGCGACGTGACCATCCTCGAGTACGACGATCTCGTCGGCCAGCGCGATCGTGGACAGCCGGTGGGCGATCACGATCGTCGTCCGGTCGGCCATCACCTCGCCCAGCGCCTGCTTGATCGACTGCTCCGTCGTGGCGTCAACCGAGGACGTGGCGTCGTCGAGGATCAGAATCCGCGGATCGGCGAGGATCGCACGGGCGATGGCGACCCGCTGGCGCTGGCCGCCGGA
>CAXMLR010000498.1:0-6044 GCA_964194275.1 uncultured Solirubrobacterales bacterium | reverse complement strand
TCCTCGACGAGCCGACCAACCATCTCGATCTGGACAGCCGGGAGGCGCTGGAGCAGGCCCTGGCCGCGTTCGAGGGATCGCTGCTGCTCGTTTCCCACGACCGTGCGCTGCTCGACGCTGTCGGCACCCGGACCGTCGCGCTCGAGGACGGGACGCTGCGCAGCTATGTCGGGGGATGGCCCGAGTACGTGCGCGAGCGCGAGGAGCGTGCCGCGCGTCCCGCGGCCGACGCCCGCACCGCCAAGGCCGCCGAGGCCGCTGAGGCCGCCAAGCCCGGTCGGCCCGGTGCGGCCGGGAAGCCGAAGTCCGCGCCGAAGGCTCGCGCCGGCCAGAGGGAGGCTCAGCAGCAGCTCGAGGCCGAGATCGAGGCCGCAGAAGCCGCGGTCCGTGCGCTCGAGGACGAACTTTCCGCACCAGCCGCGTGGTCTGACCCAAAAAAGAGCGCTTCGTCGACCGCGCGCCATGAAGAGGCCAAGCGGGCCGTGGAGGAGCTCTACCGCCGCTGGGAACAGGTCGCGAGCTGACATCATCGGGCCTCGTCCTGATCAGGGCCTACACTCCCAGACAGATGGCACCGAGTGAAGCGACCCGGATCAGGGTGGCCCTCATCGATGACGACAGTGGTCTGATCACCGTGCTCGATCGCCGCTTTGCGGGGCTGCACTGGGAGCGCGAAGTGCTCCAGTACGCGGTGGGGCCCGAGCAACTCGCCGCGATGCGGATCCATGCGTTGATCGTCAACCCGGCGCTGACCGGGTTGGACTACGTCGAACAGATCGCCAGTGCGCTGCCAGGGCTCTCGCTGCTCGTCCACAGCGCGCCGGCTCCGGTGGCCGACCGGGTGCGGGGTCTGCGCGCGGGAGCCGACGACTGGATCACCAAGCCCTGCCATCCCGATGAGCTGCTCGCCCGGATCCAAGCCGTGCTGCGCCGCCGCCGGGCTGGCGAGCTGCCGGACCAGGAGACGATCATCGCGGCCGGCGAGCTGGCGATCCGGCCGGACCGATTCGATGCCTACGGACCCGCCGACGAGCCAGCCGGGCTCTCACGCAAGGAGTACGAGCTGCTGCACCAGCTCGCCGCAGCGGACGGTCGCGTGCTCGAGCGAGAGGACGTCTATCAGCGCGTGTGGGGATACACGATGGCTCGCGGCGACCGCTCCGTCGACGTCTTCGTGCGCAAGCTGCGCCAGAAGCTCGAGCGGGTCTCTCCGCAGTGGCGATATGTCCACACCCACTTCGGCGTGGGCTACCGGTTCGCCGCCGAACGCACGGAAGGCGCCCTGGCCGACGCCGCGCGCGCGCCGGCGCCGGCGCTGCAGCGCCCCCCGCCGGCGCATGCCGAGCGACACCTCGTCACACTTCGATAACACGAGCCCTGTCCGTGAACGTCATCCTCCCAGGCCCTTGAAGGGTCCGCGCCGTCCCATCCCGCTGCTCTTCGCCGTGCTCTTGGTGCTGACGGTGGCCGGGATGGCCCTGGCCGCCGCCGGGGGCGGCGGCACCGGGCGGATCGGGCCGAGCCTGCGGATCACCGGCAACGGGCGTCTGCTGCGCCCGCCCGGGCAGCTCGTGACCCTCGGGCATTTCCCCACCGGTGGCGCGCTGACGCCGGACGGGCGGTTCCTGTGGACCGTCTCCACCGGCCGCGCGCTCAATGACATCCGGATCGTGGCCGTCGCGGCCAAGCATCCCCGGGTGATCCAGATCCTCCCGCTGCCCGGCGCCTCCGGGGGAATCGCGATCGATCACACGCAGCCGCTGGTCTATGTCTCCGGCGTCGCGGACTCCTCCAACAGCGACGAGCGCCGGCTCGGCCTGCCCGGGCGCGGCGGCGACGTGATCCATGTCTTTCGCTACAGCTCGCGCAATGGCCGGGCGGCGGAAATCGGCACGATCCCGGTCCCGCCACCGAGCTCGGCGCCGGTCCCGGAGAACTTCCCCCCCAAGACGGGCGGCAAGATGGCCTGGCCGGACCGGCTGGCGATCTCGCCCAACGGCCGCACGCTGCTGGTCCCGCTGAACCTGGCCGACGCCGCCGCGGTGATCGACACCCACACCCGTTCGGTTCGCTACGTGCCCACCGGGCCGTTTCCCTACGGGGCGGCGATCCTTCCCAATAACCAGACCGGTCTCGTCTCCAACGAGGGCCCGGGCACGGTGTCGGTGATCTCACTGACCGGCGCGAGAAAGGTCAAGGACATCCAGGTTGGGGCCAACATCTCCCATCCGGAGGCGATCGCGCTCAGTCCGACCTCGCCGCGCGCCTACGTGGCGATCGCCAACGAGGACCAGGTGGCGGTCATCAACACGGCGACCATGAGCCTCGAAAAGGTACTCTCGGTGCAACGCCCGCAGGGTGGCGGCGAGTCTCCGGTGGCGCTGGCGGTGACTCCGGACGGCCGGCGATTGATCGTCGCCGAGGCGGCCGCCGACGAGCTGGCGGTGTTCTCGCTGCCCTCGGGCGAGTTGATCGGGCGGATTCCGACGGCGGCGTATCCGGCCGACGTGCAGGTGGGCAACCGGCGGCTGCTGTGGATCGCCGCGAAGGGGTTCGGATCCGGTGCCAACCCCAACGGGCCGAACCCGATCAGCACCAGCGACAACAACCTTCTCCAGCACCCAGGGACCGCCGTGCTCAGCAGCGGGCGGGCCGCAGTGCTGCCGTGGCCTTCCGATCGCCAGCTCTTGGCGATGACGGTCGCCGCGAACCGTCAGGTGCTGCCGCTCAACTCGCTCTCGGCACCGCCCGGGACTCCGCTGCGGCCGGGCGGCCCGATCAAGCACGTGTTCTACATCGTCCGAGAGAACCGGACCTACGATCAGGTGCTGGGCGACGATCCTCGGGGAGATGGTGATCCGGAGCTGACGCTGTTCGGCAAGCGGATCACGCCGAACTTCCACGCGCTCGTGCAGCGCTTCCCGCTGCTCGACCACGTTTACGCCAATTCCGAGGCCTCGATCGACGGCCACTTCTGGACCAGCGCCGGAGCGGTCTCGGACTACGTGCACAAGAACTGGGAGCAGAACTACGCGGGTCGCGGGCGACCGTATGACTTTGGCGTGTTCTCAATCACCTGGCCCGGTACCGGGTTCCTGTTCGACCGCGCGCAGAAGCAGGGAATCTCCTACTACAACTTCGGCGAGGCGATCGCCGGCACGGTGCCGCTGACCGCGCTGGACAGGGACAACACCGCGGCCCAGACCTCGCTGGTCAACCAGAAGTTCCTCAACTCCGACCTCGGGGGCGCGCCGCTTGGCTACCTCGCTCAGTGCTATCCGAACGACGCGTCGATTGGTGTCGACGTCGTCAGCGGCGCGCTGCACGTGCGCCGTGAGACCTACGACTCGTCGCTTCCCGCCGGCGCGCCAGCGCTGTCGGAGTCGCGGTTCTCGTGCTTCCAGGCGCGCTTTCGCCAATGGCTGCAGACTAACTCGGTACCCGCATTCACCTACCTGGTGCTGCCCAGCGACCACACCAGCGGGTTGACCCCGGGGGATCGCTCGCCCCGCGCGATGGTGGCGGAGAACGATCTCGGCCTGGGCCAGATGGTGGACGAGATCTCGCACTCGAACATCTGGCGCTCGTCGGCGATCTTCGTGGTCGAGGACGACTCTCAGGACGGCGCCGACCACGTCGATGCCCACCGGATGCCGGCCGCGGTGATCAGCCCCTACGCGCGGCCGGGCGCGGTGATCCACACCCGCTACGACATGCTGTCGGTGATCCGCTCGATGGAGCTGATCCTCGGGATGCGGCCGCTGGGGCTCGGCGATTCCACCGCAACGCCGATGTATGACGCGTTCGGAACGACGCCTGCCAATGGCGCGCCGTACTCGCAGATCCCGCCGAGCTACCCGCTGCTGGAGCGAAACCCGAACACCGCCGTGAATCGGGCGCTGACGCGGGGTTACAACTTCCACACGCCCGACCGGGTACCGCAGGGCGTGCTCGACAGCATCCTCTGGCACGCGGTGCACGGTCCGCGATCGGCGCCGCCGCCGCCGGGGCCGAACGCGGTGGGTGGGCAATGAGGCGTTGGCGGCTGCGCGCGACGCTGCGGTCCTTGGCGCTGTTGGGCGCGCTCGTGCTGATGGGGGGCTCGCTCGCGTCGTCCGCCCGCGCGGGCGCCGGGCAGCCCCCGATCAAGCACGTGTTCATCATCATGCTTGAGAACAAGGGCTTCGACCAGACGTTCGGCAACTACAGCCCCGCCCCGTACCTGTCGCAGACGCTTCCGGCGATGGGGGCGCTGGTACCGAACTATTACGGCGTCACCCATGTCAGCCTCGGCAACTACGTCGCGCTGGTCAGCGGCCAGGGGTCGAACCCGGTGACTCAGGCCGACTGTCCGCTGTTCCTGAACGTCTTTCCGGGGACGATCGGAGCGGACGGCCAGGCCGCCGGGGTTGGTTGTGTGTATCCGAGCGCGGTGAAGACGGTGGCGGATCAGCTCACCAGTGCCGGCCTCAGCTGGAGGGGCTACATGGAGGACATGGGCACGGCGTGTCGCCATCCCGCGCTCGGCTCGCAGGACACGACGCAGACGGCGCGGCGCGGTAGTCAGTACGCCGCCCGCCACAACCCGTTCGTCTACTTCCACTCGCTGCTGGACACCGGGGCGTGCTCGCGCTCCGACGTTCCGCTCACGCAACTGCCCGGTGATCTCGCGTCGGCCGCGACCACGCCGAGCTACGCACTGATCACTCCGAACCTGTGCAACGACGGTCACGACTCACCCTGCGTCGACGGGCACGCGGGCGGGCTGGTCGGGGCCGACGCGTTCCTGGCGAACTGGGTGCCGCGGATCCTCGCCTCCCCGGGTTATCGTGACGGTGGGCTGCTGGTGGTCCTGTTCGACGAGTCAGAGGGCAGCGACGCCAGCGCCTGTTGTGGCGAGCCGCAGTTCCCGAACACCCTCAACAACGGTGGCCCGAGTCTTGGCCGCGGTGGCGGGCGCACCGGCGCGGTCCTGATCTCGCCCTACATCGATCCGGGCACGATCGACCACGAGCACTTCAATCACTTCTCGATGTTGCGGAGCGTCGAGGACCTGTTCGGGCTGGGGCACCTCGGGTACGCGGGTGCGTCCGGGCTCCGCAGCCTCGGCGCGGACGCGTTCACGTGCTACGCGCCGGCGCCGGTCGCACAGCGCGGGCGCCTTCCCCAGGGAAGCGAGATCAAGTACGCGGTGATCGGCCAGGGCACGGCTCCGCGGCCGATGGTCGAGCTCAAGCTCTGGCACGGGGGGACGGTGTCGGTGCAGGCGACGCCGCTGGCCGGACGGGGACGGGGACGGGGACGGGGACGGGGGCAGGCTCGGCGCGTGGGGCTGCATGGGGTTGGCCGGGCGCTAACCGTGTCGGCGTGCCAGCTGCTCAAGGTCGGTCTTCCCTACGCCCACGGGCGGGCGATCGTCACCGTCCGCGCGTACGGAGGAGTCGAGCGGCGTACGCTTGTCTTCTGATGACCAAGACAGCTCGCAACGTACTCATCGTGGTGGCGCTGGCCGCGGTGCGCGTCCTGGTTCCTGGGGGAGGCACGGGCGCCCGGGTCGCCATCCAGACGATCTCCGTCGTGTTCCTCGCCTCGTTCGGCTGGATCGCGATGCTCCAGTACCGCGAGCACCGAGTCGCGCTGTATTCGCTGGGCAGTGGCCGGCGCGCGATCTTGTACTCTGCGGCGGGGGGGGCCGCGCTGACCCTGACCGCCAGCTCGCGGCTGTGGGCCACAACCGGCGGAACGCTGGCCTGGGTGGTGCTGCTCGGTGCGGCCGCCTACGCCGGGGGCAGCGTGATCTGGTCGGCGCGGCGGTACTGAGCGAGCGCGGGTTCTCGCTGTTGCGGGCCTTTTGCGGCCATGCCGGGGGGCCGAACAAGGCACCAAATCGCAGTCGCGGAATGGACTTTGGCGCTTAACTCGCGCTGAGGGCGAAGAAGGCGCCAAGATCGCAGAGGCCTGGCAGGTTTGGCGCTTTTCTCGCGCTGCGGGGATTCCCAGCCGGGCCGCCGCTCCGCCGGCCCGCCGGCCTGCCGCCCCGCCGG
>CAXMLR010000497.1:0-7407 GCA_964194275.1 uncultured Solirubrobacterales bacterium | reverse complement strand
CAGCTAGTCCGGTCGCGATCGTTCCCGCGCCGGCGATTCCGAGTCGTTCGTCCAAGAGGATCTCCGCAGTTGATTGACGAGTCAGTCGCGCGCAGAGAGAGTACGGACTTGTTCAGTGCAGCGACGGCCCGGGAGACCGGGTTAGCTCAGCCCGCCTGGTCGGTGGGGCGGATCAAGACCTCGTTGAGCGCCACGTGGCGGGGCCGCGTGACGATGTAGGCGATGGCATCGGCGATATCGGCTGCGTCCAGACGTTCCATGTCGCTGAAGCGCTCATCGATCGACCGCTGGATCTCAGGACGATTGTGCGAGGCCAGCTCCGTGCTCACCGCGCCCGGCTCAACCAGCGACACTCGCACGTGTCGTTCGGTCACCTCCTGGCGCAGCGACTCGCTGAACGCTCCGACTCCGTGCTTGGTGAGGTTGTAAACGCCGCTGCCGGTGCGCGCCACGCGTCCGGCGACGGAACTGATGTTGACCATGTCGGCCACCCGTCGGGGTCCGCCCTGCGCCGCCGACAGCAGATGCGGTAGCGCGGCGTGGGCGCAGTAGAGCAAGCCCGCCACGTTGACGCTCAGCATTCGCTCCCACTCCTCGAGCGGCGCGTCGAGCGCCGGCCCGAGCAGCATCACGCCGGCGTTGTTGACGAGGGTGTCCAGACGTCCGAGCTCTGAGACGGTCTGGGCAACGGCGGCCTCCGCGTCCGAGTGCGAGCCGACGTCGGCCTCGATCACCAGCGCCGTCCCGCCGCTGTCGCGGATCCGATCGGCCAGGCCCTCCAGGCGGTCGCGCCGGCGGGCGACGAGCGCCACGGCGGCGCCTCGGGCGGCCAGGGTGACGGCGGTCGCCTCGCCGATCCCGCTCGAGGCGCCGGTCACCAGCGCGACGGTGCCCTTCAGTTCGGTATTCGATGTGGATGTCATGGCCTCATGGTTGGTTCGCTGTTTCGGTCTTCCATTGGGGCCGATCGGCCTCGGCGCTCAGCTGCTCCAGCGGAAGCCCACAGGATCCGCCGCGGGAGGCAGTGGACTCGACGGGAGCCCCGCCGGCGGGTCGTCCTGATTGAAGCCGACCGGCGCCAGGTCGTTCGGCGTGTCGGCGTGGAACAGGGACGCGAGGTACTGGGCCTGGCCGCGGCCTGGGCCAAGTTCAAACTGACCGCCGCCGTAGGCGCCGATCCCGTGCTCGGCGCAGAAGTCGTAGGTGTCGCAGAGTTTCACCAATCCGCCGATCCGCGACGGTTTCAGGTTGACCATCCTCGGCGCGAACGGCAGCGCCTCGATGTCGGCGATCGAATGGATCGGGGCGTCCCAGGTGATCCGGTCGTGATGTCCTTCAAGCACCGCTGCGGTACCGGGCGTCTCGAGGTCAGGATCCTCGATCCAGGCGTTCGGAAAGGCATTCACGACGCGCTCGTAGAGCACCGGGTCCGGCGACTGATCGACGACCGTGCCGCGGTAGAGGCTCTTGAAGTCGACCGAGTCGACGGCGCCTGTGGCGACCAGCGCCTCGATCAGCTCGGGCGTCCACGAGCTGGTTGGATCGAGCTTGCAGCGCAGCGATGGATAGCGATCCAGCCGTCGCATTAGCGGATCTAGGCTGGGCGGCTCGCCCAGACGCAACGAGACGACGAACGTCAGCGGCTTGGGCTCGCGCCCGAGCACCTCGTGCAGCGGCGTGGCGGCCTGGCGCAGCGCCAGGTCGAGCCCGGCGCTGTGGAACGTCCAGCGCCGGTAGAGGATGGACACCTCCCGTTGGGGGGCAACCGGGAACAGATCCAGGGAGTCGATGGCTTCGCAGAACTCGCCGAGCGTGTAGCGGCCCGCTAGCGCGAGCACCGGCCCGGCCTCCTGCAGCGCGACGTGATCGACGGCGTCGTAGACAACGTCCTCGCCGACTCCCTCGTGATCCCCTCCGCGCAGGTGCACGACGGTGGACAGGCGCTCGAAGCCGCTGGACACCTGGGCCGTCAGTCCCTCGAGCGAGTAGCCGTCAATCTCCAGCGGCAGCCCGGCCAGCGCATCGAACGTGCTCACGCGTCCCGACTCCCCGCCTCCAGGCGTGCGACCAGTTCCTCCAGCCGCAGTTCCTCGAGCCCCTTGCTTACCGCTTCGAGCTCGGCGGCGCAGTACTCGACGAGCTCGCGGCCTTCTTTGACCAGATCGAGTGTTTCCCGCAACCCCGCGTCGCCCGAGTCCAACCGGCGAATGATCTCCTCGACGCGTGCCACGGCGGACTCATAGGTCCGCTCACTGACCGGGCCCATCACTGCCCCTTCACGTCGGCTTCCACGCTTCCATCGTGGAAGCGTAGTCGCAGCTCGCGGACGCGGCGGGCCTCGGCCGCCGAACCGAGCGGCAGACCGGAGCGGTCCTCGGCCAGCGCATAGCCGCGGGCCAGCGTCCGTGCCGGATCGTGCGCCGCGAGTGCGAGCGCCAAACGGTCAAGGTCGCGCCGACGGTTGGCGGCATCCGAGCCTCTGGCTCGAGTCGCGGTGCGGCTCAGGACGAGCAGGTGGGTACCGCCCCGCTCCTCGCCGCGTAGGCGGGTCCGCTTGGCGCTGGCCCTGAGCTCCCGCAGCAGCTGATGGAGTTGGCGGCGGTGACGGGCGACGTGCTGGAACGGGGCGCGCGAGAGTTGGCCCAGCGCGCGGGCGCGGGTAAGAACGGCGCGCCGGCCGTGGGTGTGCATTGCTCGGGCGGTAGCGGTTAGCTCGGCGCGGGCGGCCCGGCAATCGAGCCGGACCGCCGCCTCGGCGGCGTGCGTCGGGGTGGAGCAGGCCACCGCGGCGACGTCGTCGATCAGGGTACGGTCGGTGTGGTGGCCGACCGAGGAGACCACCGGTACGCGCAGCAGCGCCACGGTGCGGCATAGGCCCTCGTCACAGAACGCGTAGAGGTCGGCCAGCGAACCGCCGCCACGCGCCACGATCACTACCTCGACCTCTTCGACGGCGGCGAGCTCTCGCAACGCGGCCGCGATCCGCGGAGCCGCTTGGCGATCCTGGACGGGGGCAAAGGCCCAGATCAGCCGTCCCGCCCAACCGCGTCGCCGCAGCCCGGCCACGACGTCATCCCTGGCCTTGCCTCGTTCTCCGGTCACCACCCCGATCGTCTTCGGCAGCAGAGGTCGCGCGAGTCGCTTCTGGGGCTCAAACAGCCCATCGGCATGGAGTCGGCGGCGAAGTCGCTCGAGCTGGACCAACAGGTCCCCCTCACCGGCGATTCTGAGCTCGCTGACGGCGAACGAAAACGACGGCGACGAGGTCGAGCTGCCGGGGTAGTAGTCACAGCCGCCCCCGATAACGACGCGCTGCCCGTCGGTCAGCGCGACCCCGAGCCGCTCGAACTCGCTCAGCCACATCGAGCAGGGAAGGGCGCCGCGGGCATCACGCAGCTCGAAGTAGATCCGAGCTCGGCTGGGCCGGAGCCCCCAGACCTCACCGACGAGCTGAACCCGCGTGAAGCCTTGGAGCTGGCGCTTGAGCTGGGCCGCGTACGAGCCGACCGGGTATGGCCCGGGTAGGTCGCGGTTCGGTATCGACTCGATGGCTGCGGAGGGGCGATCGGGCACGCTCACCGAGGCTACCGGCCACCGCTGCGGAATCAGTCCCGGCTTCAGACAGCTGCGGGCTCGTCTGCGGCCGGGACTACGAGCACTGGCCGGTCGCTGAGCTGCAACAGCTTGTGGGGCGTGGACCCGACGAGCGCACCACGGATTGGGCTCTCCCCGTGGGTGCCGACCACGATCACCCGCGCGTCGCGTTCCCCCGCGAGTTCGACCAGCGCGGGCGCAGGGTCGCGTTCGACGATCACCGCCTCCACTTCGACACCTGCGTCCGAGCCGATCAGCTCCCGCGCTTCTTGGAGCCGTTGGCTTGCCAGCTCCTTGAGCGCCGCCTGGTAGTCGTGAAGCTCTCCACCGACCGGCGACACCCCATAGCCAAAGGCGATGATCACATTGTCGCCGTAGGCCTTGGCCACCTCAACGGCGGTTTCGAGCGCCGCCTTGGCGCAAGTCGATCCGTCGTAGCCGACGACAACGCCACGGCTCATGATGCACCTCCGGCCGGCGAGTGAGCGACGAGGTCGGGGCTGGCCACCTCCGGTTTCCGCCTGAAGAACGGGGGCAGCTTCCACTGCGCCAGCAGCATGAACGGGATCCCGAGGAGCAGTGCCCCCAGCCCGATCACCAGCGGTCCTCCGAGCCCGAAGATCACCGTCTTGCCGGCGCCGGTCTTGCCCAGGTCGAAGCACGACTTGATGAACAGCGCGAACAGGATCGACCCACCGAGGAACGGGAGCACCCCGATCAGCACGAAGTTGCGGACGCTCTTCAGCAGCTCGCGGCGATAGAAGATCACGCAGGCGAACCCGGTCAGGCCGTAGTAAAAGGCGATCCCCAGCCCGAGGGCGAGGATCGAATCGCCCAGCACGTTCTTCGAGACCAGCGTCATCACCACGTACCAGAGGATCGAGAGCCCGCCCATCGCCAGGGTGGCCAGGCTCGGGCTGAGGTAGCGCGGGTGGATCTCACCGAAGCGGGTGGGGATCGCCTTCGAGCGAGCCATCGACAGCACCGTCCGCGCCGTCGGCAGAATCGTCGTCTGCGTCGATGCCGCCGCCGACGTCAGCACCGCGATGATCAGCAGCTTGTTGAGCGGGCTGCCGAACACGCCCTTGCCGATCGCGGCGAACACGTCGCTCGAGTTGTTCGCCAGCGAGGCTGGACCGGCAAAGGCGGTGGCCGCGACCGCGACCAGTACGTAGATTCCGACGAGCACGATCGTCGAGACGATCGCCGCACGCCCAGGGGCCGTGCCCGGGTTCTCGGTCTCCTCGTTGACCGTGACCCCGCTGTCCCACCCCCAGTAGATGAACACCGCCAGCAGCACGGCCTCGGTGAAGTTGTTGAACCCGCTGACGTCGAACGGGTTGAACCAGCTCAGGCTGATGTGATGCCCGTGCGGCACGCTCCCCGCGTAGACCTTGATCAGCGCGACGACTGCGAAAATCACCAGGATCAAGAATTCCGCGCCGAGCAGGAACCTCTGCGTGCGGGCTGAGAGCTCGATCCCGATGTAACAGATGGCGGTCATGATCACGATCCAGGCCACCCCCACGGCCGTGACCTCGAAGCTCGTCGGGGAGCTGTTGCCGAAAAGCTGGAACGTGTACTGACCCGCGATGCCGGCCAGATTCGGCATCACGATGATGTCGGTGACGATGATGCCCCAGCCGCCGATCCAGCCGAGATGGGGGCCCATCGCGCGAGTCACCCACGAGAACGTCGTCCCGCAGTCCGGATCGGCGCGGTTCATGTAGTAGTAAGCCGCCGCGATGAACAGCATCGGGATGAAGGCGACGATCATGATCGACGCGCCCCCAAAAGCCGCGAACCCGGCGATGCCACCGAGCGTGGCGGCGAGGCTGTAACCGGGCGCGGTCGAGGCGACCCCGATCACCATGCTCGACACGAAGCTGATCGCGTTCTTCTTCAGGCCCTTGTCCTCGACCGTGATTCCGGTACCCGGCTCTGCCAATGTCGCGCTGTCCATGCCGCCCTCTCCGGTCTGTCTGGATGGGACGCGCGGGCCGGTTCGAGCCGCCACGCGTCGCAGAACGCTGATTCTCAGACGCTGAGCGCAAGAGCGCAAGGGTGTACCGGCCCAACCGAGGCCCGCGCTTTGTACTCCTCGGACAAGGACCGATGGCCCAAAGCGACGGTACGGTGAGGAGATGACCGGACAGGCTCACCGGGCGCTCCGCGTCGCCGTCCTTGGTGCCGCGGGCACGATTGCCCCTGCGATCATCCATGACCTGGCCGTCTCGGACGAGGTGGAGCACATGGTGCTGCTCGATCTCGACGGTGAGCGAGCCGCCACGGTGGCCTCCGCTCATGGCGCCGGAAAGGCTCATGCCGCGGCGGCCGACGCCCGCGACGCCGCTGGGCTCGCGACTCTGCTCGACGGGGTCGACGTGCTCATCAACACGGCTTCCTACCGCGTCAATCTGGACGCCATGCGCGCCTGCCTGGTGGCGGGCTGCAACTACATCGATCTGGGTGGCCTCTACTGGATGACCGGACGCCAGCTCAGGCTCGCCTCCGAGTTCGAGGAGGCCGAGCAGCTGGCGATCCTCGGTGTCGGCTCGAGTCCGGGCAAGACCAACCTGATGGCCGCGCGCGCGCTGCGAGAGCTCAGCGGAAACGACGCCGAGGTCGAGTCGATCGAAGTCATGGCCGGGGGACGTGACCCGCAGGCGCCCCAGGACGGAAGGCTCCGGCCGCCCTACGCGCTGCAAACCCTGCTCGACGAGCTGACACTCGCGCCGGTGGTCATCCGCGGCGGCGAGCCGGTGGAGATCGAGCCGCTGAGGCCCGGGGGCGCGGTCGATTTCGGCCCGCCGATCGGCCCGGCCGAGACGATCTACACGCTCCACTCAGAGCTGGCGACGTTCGCTCAGTCGTTCCGCTGTCGGGAAGCCAGCTTCCGCCTATCGCTCGCTCCCGCGCTGCTCGAGCGCCTGCAAGACCTCGTGGGAGCGCCCGAGGAGGCGCTGAGCAGAGCGGCGAGTGACGCGGCTTCGCCGTCCTCCGAGACGGTCTCCGTTCACCTCGTGAAGGTGCGCTCCGGGGGCGGGCGCTCGGTCACCGTACGGGCGCTCAGCCCGCCGCATTTCGGACTCGGAGGATCGATCGTCTCGACGGCCGCGCCGGCCGCGGCAGCCGTGCGTCTGCTCGCGCGAGGTGCAGTGACCGCGGTCGGGGTGCTGCCCCCGGAGCTGTGCATCGAGCCGGAGTCGATGTTCGCCGAGCTCGAGAGCCGCGGCTGCAGCTTCAGCGTGGTGACCGGGGGTTGAGTCCCGGGGCTGAGGCGGTTACCTCGGCCGGGATGCCGTGGCTCGCGATCTCGTGTCTGAGCAGCGCAAGGTCCGCGTCCACCATCATGCGAATCAGCGCTTCGAAGCTGACTTCCGGGGTCCACCCGAGCATGCGCTTCGCCTTGGCGGCGTCGCCGATGAGGTGCTCGACCTCGGCGGGGCGCAATAGCTGAGGGTCGATCACGACGTGGTCTTCGACGGCGACGCCGGCCTGGTCGAAGGCCACCTCCAGGCAGGTCTTCACCGAATGAGCGGTGCCAGTCGCGATGACGAAGTCCTCCGGGGTGTCCTGCTGCAGCATCAGCCACATGGCCCGCACGTAATCACCCGCGTATCCCCAGTCGCGCTCGGCCTCCAGATTGCCCAGCCGCAGCTCCTTGGCCAGCCCCAGGCGTACGGCCGCCGCGTGCCAGGTGATCTTGCGGGTGACGAACTCGAGACCTCGGCGCGGCGATTCGTGGTTGAACAGGATTCCGCTGGTCGCGTGCAGTCCGTAGGACTCACGGTAGTTGACGGTGATGAAGTG
>CAXMLR010000496.1:0-2598 GCA_964194275.1 uncultured Solirubrobacterales bacterium | reverse complement strand
GATCGACGCGATGACGCGGTACTACACCGAGTCGCGCGCGTCGATCCACCGCGGCGTGTACCCCCTCGCGGTGGAGGCGACCGACCTGTACGAAGGCGCACGGCGGCGCATCGCCGATTGGCTCGGTTCCACGCCCGAGGAGACCGTGTTCACGGCGAATGCGACCGCGGCGATCAACCTGGTGGCGTATACGTGGGGCCGGGAGAACGTCGGGCGCGGCGACCTGGTCGTACTGACCGAGATGGAGCACCACTCGAACATCGTCCCATGGCAGATCCTCTGCCAGGACCGCGAGGCCGAGCTGGCCTACGTCCCCGTGCTCGACGACGGCACGCTTGATCTGGACGCACTTGACGCGCTGCTGGCTCGCGGGCCGAAGCTGGTCGCGCTGGCGCACGTGTCGAACGTGCTCGGGACGATCAACCCGGTCGGCGAGGTGGTTCGCCGGGCGCACGCGGCGGGCGCCGTGGTGCTGATCGACGGAACGCAGGCGGTGCCGCAGATGGCCGTCGATCTGCGCGCCATCGGCGCTGACTTCTACACCTGGACTGGCCACAAGGCGTACGGACCGACGGGCATCGGCGTGCTGCACGGGCGCCGGGAGCTGCTCGAGGAGATGCCGCCGTTCATCGGCGGCGGTCACATGATCCGTACCGTGGCTGCGAACGAGTCGACCTGGACCGACCTGCCGTGGAAGTTCGAGGCCGGAACCTCGCAGATCGCCGAGGCGATCGGCTTGGGCGCCGCCGTCGATTGGATCCAGGCGCTGGGGATCGACACCATCCGCGCGCATGAGTCGGGCCTGGTGGCCGAGACGCTCGAGCGGCTGAGCTCCGAGGTCCCAGGGCTCGCGCTCCACGGGCCGCCGTCCGCGCCCGAGCGCGGCGCGCTGGTGTCCTTCACCATCGACGGAGCCCACCCCCACGACATCGGCGAGATCCTGGGCCGGCGCGGTGTGTGCGTGCGCGCTGGCCACCATTGCGCGCAACCGCTGATGCGCCGGCTTGGGGCCAGTGCCACTACGCGGGCGTCGTTCGCCGTGCACAACACTTCCGCCGATGTCGACCGGCTGCTCGGAGGGCTGGCCGAGGTGCGGCGGGTGCTGCAGCTGTAGCCGGCTGAGGCGCCGCTAACGTAGATCTCATGGACGATCTGTACCGCGAGAACATCCTCGATCACTACAAGCATCCGCACAACTGGAGCCCTCCCGCGGAGGAGCTCGGACGCGTCGACTTGAGCTGCCACGATCTCAATCCGCTGTGTGGGGACGAGCTGACGGTGGCACTGGCGGTGGATGACGAAGGCCGGATCGAGGACATCCGGTTTTCCGGTCACGGCTGCGCGATCTCACAGGCGGCCGCGTCGATGGCCTCCGACGAGGTCAAGGGGATGCGCATCGACGACGTGCTCACGCTCGATCGCTCGTTCGTGCTGGATCTGCTGGGGATCGACATCTCCGCCACGCGGATGAAATGCGCGCTGCTGTCACTGAAGGTGATCAAGGGCGCCTCGCTTGGCCATGCCGTGGAGTGGGAGCCTGTCGACGCCTGAAGCGATTAGTTTCCCGTTCGCGGCCGGTCTAGCTACTGAACGCGAAACAACCAGGAGGGAGACAAGCAATGGGCGATGTGGTGGTAACCGAATTCATCTCGCTGGATGGCGTGATCGAGGATCCGGGCGGCGCGGAGAACTTCCCGCACGGAGGCTGGTCGTTCAAGTTCGATCGCGGACCCGAGGGCGACAAGTTCAAGATGGACGAGCTGGTGGCGGCCGACGCCCAGTTGCTCGGCCGCGTCACCTACGAGGGCTTTGCGGCCGCGTGGCCGAACATGCGCGGCGACGAGTTCGGGGACAAGATGAACTCGATGCCTAAGTACGTCGTGTCGACCACGCTGAAGCAGGCCGACTGGGAGAACTCGACCGTGTTGAACGGTGATCTCGCCGAGGACATTCGGACGATCAAGGACCGCCATGCGGGCGACATCCTGATTGGTGGCAGCGCCTCGCTCGCGCAGTCGCTGGCTGCCCTGGGCCTGATCGATGAATACCGGCTGATGATGTTCCCGGTCACGCTGGGAGGCGGGAAGCGGCTGTTCCCCGATGACGGCGAGATGCGGACGCTGAAGCTGGTCGAATCGAAGACCGCCGGCGATGCGCTGATCCTCCGCTATCGCAAGGCGTAGGCACAGGCCGGCCGCGCGCGAGCGCCCGCGCGGGAGGTCCGGCGTTTCCCGGGCGCTCAAACGGGAATCACCTGCCCATGCAGGTGCTGCGGACCAAGAGCATCGAGCAGTCGCTGAGGGACTCCGAGGAGCCCGGGCGATCGTTGCGCAAGTCGCTGGGGCCGGTCCAGCTCACGGTCCTCGGGATCGGGGTGATCATCGGCACGGGGATCTTCGTCCTCACCGGCGAAGCGGCGGGAACGCTGGCCGGACCGGCGATCGCCTTGTCGTTCGCCGCCGCCGCGGTTGCCTGCGCGCTGGCCGGGCTCTGCTACGCGGAGTTCGCCTCCGTCGTCCCGATCGCGGGCTCCGCCTACACCTTCTCCTACGCCAGCCTGGGGGAGCTGGTGGCCTGGATCATCGGCTGGGACCTGAT
>CAXMLR010000495.1:0-6287 GCA_964194275.1 uncultured Solirubrobacterales bacterium | reverse complement strand
CCGCCGTCGCCCGCTCCTGGGGATGGGGTCGACGGCGGCGGGCTACTGCTGGGCGATGGCGTGGTGGTGGGCGGCGTCGCGGTGGGCGGTGCGGCGATCACCGGAGCCGGCCGCTGCGGCGCCGTGGTGGGCGCGGCCGAAACGGTCGGCGGCGGGCGCGGCGGGGCGAGCACGGTTGGATCGGTCTGCTTCAGGGTGCGGCCCGGATGTGTCGCGGCCGGCGTCGGCGCCGGGACGGGCTTGGCCGCGGTCTTCGGGGCCCGGGTCGTGGCCGGCTTGGTCACCGGCGTGATCGCGACTGCGGCCACCGCCGCCGCCTTGGCCTTGGCCTTGTCCGGATGCCGGGCCACGGCCGGGGCGACTTTGGCGGTCTGGTCGAGCTGATGGACCGGCGTGACCCATGAGCGAGTCTGGTGCACGGCGGGGAGCGCCGCCGGCGTGATCACCGCGGCCACCGGCGGCTTGGCCACGTGGGGCGTGCTCGAGTGCTCGACCTCGACCGCGGCGCCCGTGACCAGCGCGGCGGCTGCGAGCCCGGCGGTGGCTTTGGTGGCGATCGCTCCGAGGCCCGCCGAGACGAATCCGCCGGCGCCCGATCCGACGATCAGGGTCCCGCCCGCAGCGGCGGTCGAGCCCGCTGCGCCGGAGCCGGCCGCGGTCGCGCCGGAGCCCGCCGAATGTCCGAGGTGGGTGATCAGCAGCTTCTTCAGGATCACCATCGGCCCAATCGGCAGGACCGCCGTCAGCGCCTTGTTGGTCCGCTTGAGCTGGAGCCGGAACGATGAGCAGCGCCTGCAGGCCCGCAGATGGCGGCGGACCAGCGGGCTGCTGCGCCGGCGCAGGCCCTCGGCCACCTCGCCAAGCTCGATCCGCACCTCCTGGCAGGACAGCAGCCGGGCCTCGGCCGCCTCAGCCAGCGATACGCGCGCGCGCACGAGGAGCGATTTCACACTCGGGACCGTCGTCTCCATCGCCTCGGCGATCTGCTCGTAGGACAGCGCATCCATCTCGCGCAGGACGAGCGCGGTCTTCTGCGTCTCCGGGAGCTCATGGATGTCGCCGACCAGCAGCCGGAACTCCTCGCGCTCGTGCACCTTGTCGGCGGTGCTCAGCCCGTGCTCGGAAAGGTGGACATCCATCGAGTCCACGCCGATCGCCTGGATGCGGCGGAGATGGTTGAGGCTGCGGTTGCGGGCGATGCGGTAGAGCCACGGCCGCACGTTGATCGGACGGTCATCAGCGAGCATCGCGTTGAAGGCAGCCGCCATCACCTCCTGCAGCACGTCCTCCGCGTCCTCGCGGGAGCCGAGCAGATGGCGGCAGAACGCAAGCAGCCGCGAGTTGTAGCGGGACACGAGCACCTCGAAAGCGGTGCTGCTGCCGCGCCGCACGAGCGCGACGAGTCGCTCATCTGACTGCAGTCGCAGTAGAGGCGAGCGTGCGTGAAGGCCGATGCCCCCTGAGTGTTTGAGAGCTGAGACTTCCATCTGGCTCGTCGACGAGATCCTTCGATGGTAGAGGACACCGTGGCAGCGGGATAGTTGCGATGTTTCCGAACGCGAACACGGGTGGTTCCCGCCGAAACTACGCTCGGGGTTGGTGCCTGCACAGCGTCGCCGGCCCGACGTCCTCGCTCAGGCGCGTCTTCCGGGTACGCCACGCTCGCTGCGTCCTTGGCCGTCTCGGTTTTGGCTCGCCAATCCACGACCGAAGGTTCGGCGAAGAACACTAAGATCCGCGGCACGCCCGGGTAGACAAAGTGGCAAAGTCGGCGCTCTTAAAAAGCGCTGCTCCTCGGAGCATTGCGGGTTCGAGTCCCGCCCCGGGTATCGGCTGCGGCGAGGGGCCGCCGTTGGCGTTCGGGACGGGCACGAGGCCGAGCGGCTCCGGCGAAGCGCTCTGTCAATTATCTGCATAGGTGTTGCATATGCAGCGCGCTCTGCTGTCCGTCGGCGGACAATCTGCTCGGCGCCGTTTCTCACGCTGGCGCCCCAGAAAACGCAATTTTGCGCCCGCTTCCAAATTGACAGCGAATCGAGAGCCTTGCTAGCGTCGCGTTCCGTACGCACCGGGCGGGTCCCCCAACCCCGGGCGGGAGGAGAGCGGTTGCCCCATCGAGGTTGCGTCGGTGCGTAACTCATCCGTGATCGGCCGGGTCGCTGCAGGCGCCGCGGTTGTCATCGTGCTCGTCGCTGTGGCCGTGATCCTCCTCGGAGGCGGTTCGAGCTACAAAGTCAACGCGATCTTCCAGAACGCGAGCCAGGTCGTGAGCGGAGATCTGGTCGAGGTGTCGGGCAACAGCATCGGCACCGTCTCGGACATTACCCTGACCCCGAACGGCCAGGCGAGACTGTCGCTCGACATCACCGACAAGAACTTTCAGCCGCTGCGCATGGGCACGGACGCCACCGTGCGAGAGGCCTCCTTGTCGGGTATCGCCAACCGCTTCGTCGACCTCCGGCTCGGCCCCGGGACCGCCCCTGCGATTCACAACGGCGGCATGATCACGACCGCAAATACGACCAGCGAGGTCGACCTGGACCAGCTGTTCAACACGCTGGACGGGCCCACGCGCAAAGGGCTGCAGGACGTGTTCAAGGGATCCGCCAGCCAGTACGCCGGCCAAGGCAGAATCGCCCAAGCGGCGTTCGCCTATCTGAATCCGGCGCTGGCCTCGAGCAGCGTGCTGTTCCGTGAGATCAATCGCGACACAGGCAAATTCACCGGCTTCATCGTCAAGTCTGGCAACCTGCTCTCGGACATCGCCCAGCGGCGCACCGACCTCAGCGGCCTGGTCCAGCACCTGGCCAGCACGACGGAGGCGCTGGCGGCTCAGCACACCGCCCTCGGGCAGTCGATTCAGCGATTGCCCGGGTTCATGCGCCTGGCCAACACGACGTTCGTGAATCTCCGCAATGCGCTCAACGACGTCAAACCCTTGGTCGACGCGTCTAAGCCGGTGGCGCCAAAGCTGAGGTTGCTGCTGGAGCAGCTGAAGCCGTTGGCCGAGCAGTCCGTCCCCACCGTCCGGGACCTCGCCAACATCGTTCGGCGCCCGGGCCCCAACAACGATCTGATCGAACTCACCAGTCT
This sequence comes from uncultured Solirubrobacterales bacterium, assembly GCA_964194275.1. Classification (GTDB taxonomy): domain Bacteria; phylum Actinomycetota; class Thermoleophilia; order Solirubrobacterales; family Solirubrobacteraceae; genus Palsa-465. The sequence goes on along the minus strand of CAXMLR010000495.1, from coordinate 3,194 downwards.
CGGCCAGCCGCTTGCCGCCGTGACCGTGCACAACATCAAGGCCAACGGCAAGCTTCGTCCCGGGGCGTTCCCCCAGTCGACGGTCGCGCTCAACGCCTCGACGCCGGAGCTGGCCGTCGCCCGTCCCTACGCCGTCGACCTGACCGGCTGGTTCGAGGGTTACACCCACCCGGGAACGGGCGACGCCAACGGCGGCGCGAGCCGGGTTGCGCCCGTGATCGGAGTCGCGTCGATCCAGAACGGGGTGCTGAACCTGCTGCCCGCGTTCCTGCAGGCCTCGCTGCGTCAGATCCTCGCCTTCGGCAACGCGAGCGGGCAGGGTGGCCTGCTGACCAGCGGCCAGGGGGATCGCTGCCCCGGATCGATCGAGCGCGGAGGCGTGTATTTCCCCGAGTCCGGCTACCCCTGTAACCCGAAGCAGGTGCCAACCGGGCCATGAAGCGCGTCCTTCTCAGCTCCGCGATCCTGATCGCCGTCGGCGCGTTCCTGTTCATCGCCCTGGGCGCTTCGAACAGCAACAACGCCATCGGCACCTACAAGATCGAGCTCGACAACGCGTTCGGCCTGGTCACGGGCGCGGACTTCAAGGTGGCCGGCGTCCGGGCGGGCACGATCAACAGCATCGACCTCGACCAGAAGTCGCTGCACGCGGTGGTCACGGTCCAGGTCACGGTGCCCGGTCTCAACTCGTTCCACGCCGACGCGTTCTGCCAGTCGCGCCCTCAGTCGCTGATCGGCGAGTACTTCGTCGACTGCCAGCCCGGCCAGAGCGGCCCGGTGATCAAGTCGGGCAGCACGATCCCGGTCAACCGCACCGCCACGACGATCCCCGCGGACCTCCTGCAGAACGTCATGCGCATGCCCTACCGCCAGCGGTTCACGCTGATCATCAACGAGCTCGGCGCGGCCGTGGCGGGACGCTCAGACGACTTGGCGGCGGCGCTCCGCCGCGCCGTGCCCGCGCTGACGGAAACCGACAACCTGCTGAACCTGCTCGCCAACGACTCGAACACCCTGCAGCAGCTGACCACCAACTCCGATGTCGTGATCACGGCGCTGGCCAACAACGGCGCCCAGGTCCAGCGTTTCATCACCGAGGCCAACAACGCGGCCACCGATACCGCCACCCAGCAGGCGAACCTGCGGCTGACCCTGCAGCGCCTTCCGACGTTCCTGGAGCAGCTGCGCCCGGCCTTGTCCAAGCTCGGCGCCGCCACCGACGCGAACCTGCCCGTGCTGGCCAACCTGAACGCCGCCTCGGGGCAGCTGAATCGCCTGTTCACCGACTTGCCGTCGTTCTCGCGCTCGGCCCGCCCAGCCATCAAGTCGCTCGGCCAGGCCTCGGTCACCGGCACGGTCGCGGTGCGTGCGGCACGGCCTACGATCACCCACCTCAACCAGTTCGCCCAGAGCACCCCCGAGCTGGCTCAGAACCTGGCGATCGTCCTGCACGATCTCGACAGTCGCAACCGAGCGGTCGAGAAGGATCCGCGCAGCCCGGGCGGCCAGGGCTACACAGGGCTCGAGGCGCTGCTGCAGTACGTGTTCAACCAGGCGCTGGCGATCAACACGTTCGGGCCCTTCGGCCATCAGCTGACCGTCGATGCCTTCTTCAGCGCGATGTGCACGCCGTACGCGACGCCCGGGACGATCTCCGCCAGCCTGAAGACCTCCGGTTCGGCCTACCGCTCGTGTTACTCGTGGCTGGGCCCGCAACAGCCCGGCGTGAACGTCAGCGATCCCTCCAACCCGGGCGGCGGCGTCCCGGACCCGGGCGGGGCGCCCCCCGGGCATGTCGGGCCGACCACCCGCGCTTCGAAGCTGGTCGCTGCTGACACCGCGAGGACCCACGGCATGCCTGCGAGCGGCGCCGGCGCAACGAGCACGCCTCCGGGCTCATCCTCCCCCGCAGCTGCGGGCGCGGCTCCCGCGGCCAGCGCGCCGGGATCCTCCGGCGCGGGTGTCGGAACCGCCGCCTTTTCTGGTAGCGGCGCGCCCTCCGGCACGAACACGCAACAGCTCCTCAACTACCTCCTCGCGCCGTGAGAAGAGCCTCGCAATCAGCGTTCGCGAATCCGGTGATGGTCGGTGCGGTGACGGTGTTGGCGGTGTTGGTGGCGGTGTTTTTGGCTTATAACGCGAATCAGGGTTTGCCGTTTGTGCCGACGAAGGAGTTGAAGGCGGAGTTTTCGGATGGGTCGAATTTGGTGATTGGGAATGATGTGCGGGAGGGTGGGTTTCGGGTGGGGTTGGTGTCGGATATGAAGCCGATTGAGTTGCCGAGTGGTCAGGTGGGGGCGTTGTTGACGTTGAAGTTGGATAAGGCGCATGGGGATGTGCCGGTTGATTCGACGGCGTCGATTCGGCCGCGGTCGGTGTTGGGGTTGAAGTTTGTGGAGATTTCGAAGGGTTCTTCGGGTCGGGTGTTTGCGGATGGTGGGGTGTTGAAGTTGTCGCGGACGAGTGTGCCGGTGCAGTTTGATGATGTGTTTAAGGCGTTTGATGTGAGGACTCGTGATGCGATTCAGCGGAATTTGGTGGGGTTTGGGGATGTGTTGGCGGGGCGGGGGTCGGCGTTGAATGACACGATTTCGAGTTTGCCGGGGTTGTTGGCGCATTTGCAGCCGGTCGCGCGGTATTTGTCTGATCCGGGGACGCGGTTGACCGGGTTTTTTAGGGCGTTGAATGTGTTTATGGGGACGCTCGCGCCGGTCGCGCAGACGAACGCGCGGTTGTTTACGGATATGGCGACGACGTTTGAGGCGATTTCTCGTGATCGGCGGGCGTTGGAGCAGACGATCGCGCGGTCTCCGTCGTCGCTTGCGGTCTCGACGGACAGTCTTCGGGCCCAGCAGCCGTTTTTGGTTGATTTGAAGATTCTCGGGACGAGTTTGGCGCCGGCGGCGGCGTCGTTGAGTCAGACGTTGCCGACGATCAATCCGGCGATCGAGGCGGGGACCGTGACGTTGGCGCGGACCCCGAGTTTGAATCGGAATTTGCAGCAGGTGATGGGTGCGCTGCGGTCGTTGGCGTTGGCGCCGGGCACGAATATCGCGTTGAACGCGTTGACGGACACGACGAGCACGTTGAATCCGGTGATTCGGTATCTCGGGCCGTATGTGACGGTCTGCAACTCGTGGAATTACTGGTGGACGTATCTGTCTGAGCACATTTCTGAGCAGACGAGTTTTGGG
>CAXMLR010000494.1:0-4036 GCA_964194275.1 uncultured Solirubrobacterales bacterium | reverse complement strand
GATGTGTATAAGAGACAGATTAAGACCTGTTTGGGACATGTCCGGGAAGCGGGGGAGGTCCGTTTGCGCAGCTACGCTCAAGCGGTGAGTCGCTGGCTTAAGCTCGTCTCGCTCGCGGCGGCGGCGCTTTGCCTGATCCTGGTTCCCGTCACCCTGGCGTCCCTCGACGGTCCGATGTCCCTCCGCCATAGCGGCCGGCACGGAGCCGGGTCCCGGGGCCGGCGTCATGCGGGCACGCCGGGCTCAGCGCGCCGGCACACCCTCGCCCGCCCGCGGCCCGACGGGATCGCGACAGTTGTCCTCGGCCCGGATCTCCGTCCAGTTTCACCCTCGTATCTCGGGCTGTCCATCGAGTACTGGGGACTGCCGCTGTTCGAGCGTCACCACACGGCTTTTGAGCGGGTGCTGTCCCTGCTGCGAGTCGGCGACGCCCCTCTGATCCTCCGCATCGGCGGCGACTCCGCGGACCGCTCGATCTGGGATCCCGGGCTTCGGCCCACACCGCAGTGGGCGTTCCGGCTGATGCCGAGATGGCTCGGCCTCGCCCGCGCGTTGATCGAGCATTCACCGGCGCGGCTGATTCTCGACCTCAACCTGGTCACCTCCACACCACTGGGTGCGGCAGCGTGGGCGCGCGCCGCCGAAGCGAAGCTGCCGCACGGCAGCATCCTCGGGTTCGAGATCGGCAACGAGCCCGACATCTACGACCGGCCCTACTGGCTGGCCACGACCGCCCACGTCGGTCAGGGCGCTTCGGTGCTGCCATCCGGGATCTCATCTCGAAGCTACCTCCACGATTTCAAGGCGTACGCGCAGGAGCTGAATCGGTTTGCCCCCGGCGTGCCGCTGCTGGGTCCCGCGGTCGCCAATCCGAGCCGCTCGGTCGGCTGGATCTCCCAGCTCGTGGCTCATGCCCGGCCGCAGCTCGGGATCGTCAGCGCGCATCGGTACCCGTATTCCGCCTGCCTCGGGCCTCGCTCGGCGTCCTCCCCGACCGTCGCGCGGCTGTTGAGTGAGAAGGCCTCGGCGGGTAACGCCCAGCAGGTCAGAGCCGCGGCGGCCGCCGCCCACCGCGCCGCTCTGCCATTCCGGATGACGGAACTGAACTCCGTGACCTGCGGTGGCCGGGCCGGGGTCAGCGACACGTTCGCGACAGCCCTGTGGGCGCCCGACGCGTTGTTTGAGCTGCTCCACAACGGCGTGGACGGGGTCAACATCCATGTCCGCACGGACACCGTCAACGCAGCGATGGTTCCCACGCGCGGCGGGATCCGCGCCCGGCCGCTGCTGTACGGGCTGATTTTGTTCGCCCGCACGCTTGGCAGCGATCCGCAGCTGGCGGCTTTGCACCTGCAACAGGCGACCGGGCTGCACCTCAAGGCCTGGGCGGTGCGGACGAACGGGGCTGTGCACGTGCTAGTGATCAACAAGGGCACGACGGCCGCGGCGGTTCGGCTGCGCATCCCCGATGCCGGGGCGGCCACGGTGCAACGCTTGCTCGCACCCTCGACCGCAGTCAAGTCTGGCGAAACCTTGAACGGCCAGACCCTGAGGAGCAACGGGACCTGGCGGGGACGGGCGTCGGGCGAGACGGTCTCGCCCGGGCTCGGGGGCTATGCCCTGAGGGTGCCGGCGACCAGCGCGGCGCTGGTTTCCCTGCGCTGACTCGCGGGCGCGCCGGGGCGCAAGGTTGCCTCGAAGTCGCTCCGGGGGAACGGTCCGATGCATGCAGCGTGGTGCCCGCCGCGGCAGACCGCTTGATTGCGGCCCGGACTGCATCGGCGTGAGCGCTCGAGCCATCGCGCGCAAAACGGGAGCCCGAAGTACGGCACGAGATCGGTGCCCATGGCGTCATGGGTGGTGGCTGGATCGTCGGTCAGAGCGCCCGGAACTACGGCGACGAATCGACACGCCCTCGCGCATCGCCTCGTAGCCAAGTCGACTCAGCCAGCTTGACTCGGGCGAGCGCGGTGGCGAGCGAACGGCCGGTTCAGATGAACCAACCGATCGACATGGTTATGCCTCGGGAGCCAGCACGGGGGGGTGTGCTAGATCCTGCGTCGCGACTACCGCTCCGAGGTCAATCTCGGAGGTCGTGCGGCAGCCGGCGAGGCCCATCGTCAGCTCGAAGTCGACGGCGAGGTTCTGAATCACCTCCCGCGCGCCGGCCCGGCCGGCCAGCGCCAGCCCGTAGACGTAGGGCCGGCCGATCAGAACTGCGCGGGCTCCGAGCGCGAGGGCCTTGAAGATGTCGGCGCCCCCCCTGATCCCGGAGTCCATCAGGACCGGCACGCGGCCGGCGACGGCGGTGATCACGTCCGGCAGCGCCTCGAGCGTGGCGATCGAGCCGTCGACCTGGCGGCCACCGTGATTGGAAACTACGATCCCGTCCATGCCCGCGTCGATCGCGCGGCTCGCGTCATCGGGATGGAGAATGCCCTTGAGCAGGATCGGCAGGCCCGTGCGCTGACGCAGGAAGCCGAGTTGCTCCCAGGTCAGCGTCGGCCGGGAATAGATCTCGATGAAGCGCTGGACCGCGGCCCGGCCGAGACCGGATCGCAACGTTTGCATGAACCCTCCGGGATAGGCCCGCGTCAGTGCGAGCAGCGTGCCCAGCGCGGCCAGGCTCGGTCGCGGCTGCTGCTCGGGCGGCGGCTTCGGCCCGGGCTGGGAGATCAGGCGTTTGAACACCGGATCGCTCGTGTACTGGGCGATGCCCTTACCGCGGAGAAACGGCAGGTACGCGCGCTCGAGGTCGCGTGTGCGCCAACCCAGCATTGTCGTGTCGAGCGTCACCACGATCGCCTCGCAGCCGCATCGCGCGGCCCGGCTGACCAGGCTCTCGACCAGCTCGTCGGACTTGCTCCAATAGAGCTGAAACCACCGCGGCGTGCTGCCGAGCTCACCGGTCACCTGCTCCATCGGTCGCGAGGCCTGGTTGGACAGGATCATCGGGGTGCCCGTGTCCCTGGCCGCGCGCGCGACGGCAAGGTCGGCCTCACGATGGGCGAGCTCGAGCACGCCGATTGGGGCGAGCAGGAAGGGGCTCGCGATGCGTCGGCCGAACAGCTCGACCGACGTGTCGCGCTCACCGACGTCGCGGAGCATCCGGGGGACGATCCGCCAGCGATCGAACGCCGCGCGGTTGGCGGCGACGGTGTGCTCGTGACCGGCGCCCGTGGCGACATAGGCGAATGCGTTCGGGTGCATGCGGCGCTCGGCCGCCGCCTCGAGCCGGCGGGCGTCGATTGGTACCCGGGGCCGGCGGCCGCTGACTCCCTCCAGATAGATCTGTGTCTGCCGCAGGAGTGCGCTCACGGGGCGGATCACAGCACACCTGCGGCTCGGACGCGGCGTGCGGCAATGCCGCCGTGGCGAGCCGGGTCGGCGTAGGCTTGCGCTTCGACCGCGAGGAGAAGGAGACTTCCGATGAGCACGTATTCGCCCCCGGCGCTCGAGGGACTGATGATGCGGACGCCGTTGCTCGTGCGCGGGATCGCCGAACGGGCCGAGCAGCTGTTCGCCGGACGGGAGATCGTCAGCGCGACGGCCACCGGCGTAGAGCGCTCCACCTACGCCGACGTCGTCGTCCGGGCCCGGCGGCTGGCCTCAGCGCTGCGCGAGCTCGGGATCCGCCCGGGAGACCGGGTCGGGACGTTCGGTTGGAACTCGGTGCGCCACCTCGAGCTGTACCTCGCCGTGCCGTCGATGGGCGCCGTGCTGCACACGCTGAACATCCGCCTGTTCGACGACGATCTCCGCTACATCGCCGGCCATGCCGAGGACCGCGTGATCTTTGTCGATGCGTCTCTGGCGGACCGGATGCCCCGCTTCGACGGCGTCGAGCACGAGATCCTGATGCCGGACGCCGACGCCTCCCGTGAGGGCGCGATCAACTATGAGGAGTTCCTCGCCTCGGGCGATCCGGGCTTCTCGTTTCCCGAGCTCGACGAGAACTCGGCCGCGGCGATGTGTTACACGAGCGGGACGACCGGACTGCCCAAGGGCGTCGTCTACTCGCACCGCTCCACCGTGC
>CAXMLR010000493.1:0-4575 GCA_964194275.1 uncultured Solirubrobacterales bacterium | reverse complement strand
CAAGGGATGAGCAGCGGCTCGCGGCAGGCGTCGACAGCGGCACCGCTCGGGCAGCGGCGCGGCCGTCGGCGCCGGCGCCGGCCGGAGATGCTGCGCATCGGCGGCCGAATGCGAGCCCGGAACTTCATTCTGATCTCGGCTGGGGTCTTCGCCTTTCTCCTCGGGCTCTGGTGGCTGGCCACGTACGCGGGCTGGGTGAAAGCGTTGTTCCTGCCTCCTCCTGACCAGGTGTTCAACGAGTTGCTGGGCCGCCTGCGCAGCGGGGACCTGATCGGCGACGCAAAGGTCTCGATCTACCGGATCGCCGTCGGCTTCACGCTGGCTACGGTCATGGCGATCCCGCTGGGCGTCCTGGCCGGCACCTACCGCTTCTGGGAAGCCGTGATCGAGCCGCTTGTCGACTTCGTCCGCTACATGCCGGTGGTCGCGTTCGTACCGCTGACGATCTTGTGGGCCGGCATCGACGACCGGCAGAAGTTTCTCGTCGTGTGGATCGGCACGTTCTTCCAGCAGGTGCTGCTGATCATGGACAACGTCAAGCGCGTACCGCTGGACTTCGTCGACATCGGTCGCACGTTCGGGATGAAGGACCGCTCAATCCTGGCGCGGATCGTCGTGCCGAGCGCCGCGCCGGGCATCTGGGACTCGATGCGAATCAGCCTCGGGTGGGCGTGGACCTGGGTCGTCCTCGCCGAGCTCGTCGCTGCCACTTCGGGACTTGGCTACCGGATCACTACCGCGCAGCGGTTCTTTCAGACCGACACGATCATCGCGTACATCGTCGTGCTGGGGGTGCTGGGACTGATCACCGACCAGACGATGAAGGCAGCTGGACGGCGGATGTTCCGCTACGCCGAGGCGCGACGATGACCGACGCGAGCACCAAGCTGAAGGTCGAACAGCTCGGCAAGGTGTTCGCGGTCGAGCGCGATGAGCTCGTGGCGCTCGACGGCGTCAGTCTCACGATCGCTGAGAATGAGTTCGTCTCCCTGGTCGGGACCTCGGGCTGCGGGAAGTCGACGCTGCTGGCGATCGTCGCCGGTCTTCAGGACCCGAGTTCAGGCGAGGTGCTGGTCGATGGGGAGCCGGTGCAGGGACCCGGACGTGATCGCGGCGTCGTATTCCAGACCTACACCCTGTTCCCCTGGCTGACATCACGCGAGAACGTCGAGTTCGCCTTGCGCGAGGAGGGCCTGAAGCCGGCGGAGCGCAGAAGCCGCGCGCTCGAACAGCTGCAACTGGTGGGACTGGAGCGGTTCGCCGAGGCGTACCCGAACCAGCTCTCGGGTGGGATGAAGCAACGCGTGGCGATCGCGCGGGCGCTCAGCTACCGGCCCGCGATGCTGTTGATGGACGAACCGTTCGGGGCGCTCGACGCGCTCACCCGTCAGCTCATGCAGGAGCTGTTGACGCGCGTGTGGGAGCAGCATCGGCTGACCGTGCTGTTCGTCACCCACGACGTCGAGGAAGCGGTCTTCATCTCAGACCGCGTGCTGATCATGACCAACCGGCCAGGGCGCATCAAGCAGCAGGTCGTCGTCGACCTTGAGCGTCCACGTCACTACGACATGCTCTCCTCACCGCGCTTCGGCGAGCTCCACGGCGAGGTACTTGGGTCGATCCGCGAGGAATCACTGGCCAACGACCCGGCGCAGGCGCCGCGGTGAGCTCCCGCGGCCGGATATGACGCTGGCCAGAGGCCCGCTGAGCGTGACCGGCCGGCCACTCGGACGTGAATACGCCGTCGTGCTCGCCCACGAGCACCTGCTGATCGACATCCGCTGCTGGCTCGATGAGTCAGATCCAGAAACCCGCCACCTGCGCGACAGTCCCGTCGATTCGACAACGCTTGCTGAGGTTCAGCGCAACCCGTTCGCGTGCCTGGACAACCTCGTGCTGGACAGCGTGCCGCTGGTCCTGGGCGACCTCCGCCGCCTGGCGGACTGCGGGCCGGCCCTGGTGATCGACGTCACGCCGGTGAACGTCGGCCGCGACATCCCCACGCTGGCCGAGCTCTCACGTGCGACCGGCGTTGACATCGTCTGCGGCTGCGGGCGCTACATCGCCGAGTCTCGGCCGGATGACGACCTCGCAACAAGCGCCGAGGCCTACCGCGACGAGATCCTGGCCGAGCTGACGGCCTCCGGTTCTCGTCCCGCGGTGATCGGCGAGATCGGCACCGGCGATCCGATCCAGCCGGTGGAGGCTGCCGCACTGCGAGGAGCGGCGATGGCTCAGGCGCAGTCGGGGGCCCCGCTTTACGTCCACCTCCACCCCTGGGGTCGCCGTGGCCACGCGGCCTTGGATCTCGTGCAGGCCGGCGGTGGCGATCTCGAGAGGACGATTCTCTGCCACCTGGACCCCCAGATCCCGAACGGCCTCGAGTATCACCGTGGGCTGCTCGGGCGCGGCGCCACGATCGCGTTTGACCTCTGGGGCGACGAGTATCGCTACGGCGCGGTCTCGATGCCCACCGACGACCAGCGCGTCTCGGCCACCCGCGAATTGATCGCCTCCGGGTACGGCGCCCAGCTCGTGCATAGCCACGATGTGTGCACGAAGACCCAGTTGCATGCGTTTGGCGGGGTCGGGTACGACCATCTTCCGCGCGTGATCGCTCCGCGGCTCCGCGCGGCTGGGCTTGACCGCGTCGAGGTCGATCGGCAGCTCGCCGGCAATGCCCTCGCACTCCTGCACCGCGACCAGCTCCCGGAGCCTCGGGAGCACCGCGCCGGAGTCATCCCACGCCGGAGTCATCCTGAACCCGCGTGAAATCCGCGCCTTGCTCACCCTGCGGCGTCCCGAGTGGCGTGCCGGCGCTCGACGTCTGCGTGACTGCCACCAGGTGAGCGACCTGCGCAAGCTCGCGTCGCGTCGAATGCCCAACGCGGTGTTCGATTACGTCGAGGGCGGTGCCGACGAAGAGCTGAGCCTGGCGCGCAACCAGGCGGCTTTCCGTCAGTGGGAGTTCGTTCCGAGGAATCCCTCGGATGTGTCATCGACCGACGCCTCGACGTCCCTGTTTGGCCGGGCGCTGCGCTTCCCGCTGATCTGCGCCCCCACCGGTTACTCACGGATGATGCACTCCGGCGGAGAGCTGGCGGTCGCTCGGGCGGCGGCCCGAGCCGGTGTCCCCTACACGCTCTCGACCGTCGCGTCGACCTCGGTCGAGGACGTCGCCTTAAGCGGGCATCCGGATCTCTGGTTTCAGCTCTACGTGTGGCGCGACCGTGGGCTCACGCGCGATCTGCTTGGACGGGCCTGGGCCGCCGGCTATCGCGTGCTGGCGGTGAGCATCGATGCTCCCGTGGCTGGCCATCGGATCCGCGACGTCCGAAATGGCCTCACGATTCCTCCCCGGCTGAGCGCTCGGGCGCTGCTCGGCATTGCGCTGACGCCCTCGTACTGGACCGACATGCTCTCTCACCCGGCGATCACGTTCGCGAACGCTCCCCCCGGCCTGGAGCCCGGCCGGGGGCTGACGATCGAGAACATGACGGCCCAGTTCGAGCCCGGCCTCACCTGGGCTGACATAGCCGAACTGCGCGCCCTCTGGCGAGGCGCGTTGATTGTGAAAGGAGCTTTCGATCCGGTTGGCGCCCGCAACGCGATCGCCGCCGGCGCCGACGGGCTTCACCTGTCCAACCATGGCGGGCGCCAGCTGGATCGCGTCGTGCCGCCGATCGAGCTGCTGCCCCAGGTGCGCGAGTCGGTTGGACCCGAGACCACGATCGTGGTCGACTCCGGCATCCGCCACGGAAGCGATCTGGCCGTCGCAATCGCCCTCGGGGCAGACGCCGGCGCCGTCGGACGGGCCTACTTGTATGGCCTGATGGCCGCCGGCGAGGCCGGTGTGGACCGCGCGCTCACGCTGCTGTTCTCCGAGTTCAAGCGCACGATGGCGCTCCTCGGCATCGCCTCGGTCGCAGAGCTGCAGGCCGATGGGGCTCGATTACTGAGAAGTCGAGTAGCTGGCGGGGCCCTCACCTAATCCCATCGGTCGAATCCGCTCCAGCGGGGCCCGGCGCTGTTGAGACTCCCGCGGTTGGGCACCGGCCAGGGCTCCCCCCATGCGCGGTCTAAGATCGAGCCATGCATGGGTACGTCGAGGGGGCTGGCTGGTGGGGCGGAGGGAGCCCGGTCAGCCATCGGTGGCGTGCGGGTGCCTGAACGCATCCCCGCACCGGCTGCGGCCGGATCAGGCGGCCCGGGACTGGTAGTGGTCGTTGGTTCGATCAACCTCGATTTGGTCGTGCGCGTTGATCGCCTGCCGAAGGCCGGCGAGACGGTGGTGGGGGGGACGCTTGAACGTCACGGTGGCGGGAAGGGCGCCAATCAGGCGGTTGCTGCCGCGCGCGCGGGGGCCGAGGTGCGCTTCATCGGGGCAGTCGGCGAGGACGACTTCGCTGAGCAGGCGCTGGAGGAGCTGCGCCGCGAGAAGATCGACGTATCCGGGGTGGTTCGTACGTCCGCTGTGAGCACCGGGGTTGCCTGCATCGTCGTTGACGAACGTGGCGAGAACCAGATTGCGGTTGCCTCGGGCGCCAATTCTGAGCTCGACTCTGCGGCCGTCGA
>CAXMLR010000492.1:0-3128 GCA_964194275.1 uncultured Solirubrobacterales bacterium | reverse complement strand
AAGGGCGAGGCCGGCACCGGGAACATCGTCGAGGCGGTCCGCCACATCCGCGCGATCACCGCGGGCATCGCGGCGCTGGCGGACCTGGACGAGGCGGGCCTCGCGGAGAAGGCGACGGAGTACCGCGTTCCGGTCGCGCTCCTCCGGGACGTCGCCAAGGCGAAGAAGCTGCCGGTCGTGCTGTTCTGCGCCGGCGGCATCGCCACTCCCGCCGACGCAGCGCTGGTCATGCAGCTCGGCGCCGAAGGGGTATTCGTGGGGTCGGGCATCTTCAAGTCAGAGGACCCAGAGCGCCGCGCGCGGGCGATCGTCGAAGCGACCACCCATTACCGGGACCCGGCCCGGATCGCGGCGGCGTCGACCGGGCTCGGCCAGGCCATGGTCAGCCTCGAAACCTCCAAGCTGGAATCTGAGCAGCTGCTCTCCCCGCGCGGCTGGTAGCGCGTGGGGGCGGAGGGCGGCGAACAGCCGCGCGTGGCCGATGACGGTAACGCGCGCCCAGCCCTGGTCGGCATCCTCGCCCTGCAGGGTGGCTTTGCCGCGCACGCAAAGGTCCTGCAAGCGCTTGGCGCCCGCACCCGTGAGGTTCGGGTGCCGGCGGACCTCACGGGTCTGGACGCGCTGATCATGCCCGGGGGCGAATCAACGGTGATGACACTGGGCATCGAACGGGAGGGGCTCGCCGAGCCGCTGCGCGAGTTGGTCCGGCGCGGGACCCCGGTGTTAGGTACCTGCGCGGGAATGATCATGCTCGACCGAGATCATCTCGGGGTGTTGGACATCCACGCTCAGCGCAACGCGTTTGGGCGCCAGCTGCGGTCGTTCGAGTCAGAAGTGGTCGTGCAGGGGGTGAAGGGGGGACCCCTGCACGCAGTCTTCATCCGCGCACCGTGGGTCGATCAACACGGCGAGGGGGTCACCGTGCTCGCGGAGATCGACGGGCATCCCGTGGCGGTGCGTCAGGGCAACGTGCTGGCGGTCTCGTTCCACCCGGAGCTGGCCGGAGACGGGCGTCTCCACGAGCTCCTGTTGGCGATCGCCGGCCGCAGTAGTTAGTCGACGCCCAGCGGCTCCCGCCGGCGCTCGGCGTACTCGCGGAACTGAGCCTCGAAGTGAACCCAATCAAGGGTCGGCAGACCATCCGGCCGCGGCGGAGGCTGCTCGTCGACCGGTTCCTCGCCCCCTGGGGGATCCTCGGAGTCGCTGCCTCGGGACAGCCACGCCGCCAACGCGCAGAGCGCGATCCCGGCGGCATAGACGAAGCCGGCAAGGCCGGGATGGTGCGTGATCGAGGCCAGACCGCCGACCGCGTAGAGCACGATCGCCGAGAGCACCAGCCGACGCAGCTCTGATCCGGCGGCGGCACGCTTCGGGGCGCGGACGATGAGGCTGCCGCAGATCGCGCCCGCGAGCGCGAGCGCCAGCACCAGCTTCCACGCGGCTGAAGGCGGCAGCACCATCGTTCTTCCCCGATGATCGACCATCTTCGCCGAAAATCAACCCATTCTTGGGGCGGGCTAAACGACCAGGCCGTGACGGATCGTGTTCTCGCTCACCGCTCGGGGTTCGACGAACTGCAGCAGATAGTCCGGACCGCCGGCTTTCGCCCCGGTGCCGGACAATCGGTTGCCGCCGAAGGGCTGGCGTCCCACCATGGCGCCGGTGATTCCCCGGTTCACGTAGAGATTGCCCACCGGGGTCCGGGCCCTGACGAGCCGGACTGTGGCGGGATCCCGGGCGAACAGGCCGCCGGTCAGCGCGAACGGGAGCCGGTCGACCACCTCGCACGCCTGGTCCATGTCCCGCACCCGCTCGACCGCCAGCAGCGGGCCGAAGACCTCCTCTGAGAGCACCGTCGAGTCGGGGTGCAGATCGGCCGCGACGGTCGGCGGGCAGAACCAGCCGCGGTCCGGCACCGGCTGCACCTGAGCGGCGATCCGCCCGTCTCGGGAGGCCCGCAGGATGTAACCCTGCACCCGCGCACGCGCCGCTTCCTCGATCACCGGCGGTACGTCGGTCCTGAGCTCGGACGCCTGGCCCACCGCGAGGACGGCGGTGGCGCCGGCGATCCGCTCGATCAGTGCGTCGGCGATCGCCTCGTGGACGAGCACGCGAGAGGCGGCCGAGCACTTCTGACCGGCGTACACGAAGGCGGAGGCGACGATCGCCGGCACGGCATCGTCGAGGTCGGCGTCGGCATCGACGATCACACAATTCTTGCCGCCGAGCTCGGCGATCACCCGCTTGAGGTGTTGCTGCCCGGGCTGGACTTGAGCCGCGGCCTGGATGATCTCCAGGCCGACCGGCTGGGAGCCGGTGAAGGCGATCGTCTGTACGTCCGGATGCGTCACGAGCGCGGCGCCGACGTCGCCCGCGCCCGGAAGCAGGCCGATCGCGGCCGGCGGGACCCCGCCGGCTCTGAGCGCCTCGAGCAGTCGCTGCGCGCACCCGGGCGATTGCTCGGCCGGCTTCAAAACCACAGCGTTACCGGTGGCCAGTGCGGCCGCCGTCATTCCGCAGGCGATAGCCAGGGGGAAGTTCCACGGCGAGATCACCGCCGTGATCCCGCGCGCCACGTACTCGAGCTCGTTTCGCTCGCCGGGCACCTGTGCCAGCGGGCGACCGCTGGCCAGCTCTATGGCGCCGCGCGCGTAGTACTCCAGGAAGTCGATTGCCTCGCACACGTCCGCGTCGGCTTCGGGCCAAGGCTTCGCACACTCTCTGACCTCCAACGCTGCCAGCTCCAGCCGGCGCGAGCGCATCCATTGCGCCGCACCGGTCAACGCAGCCGCGCGCTCGCCGGCCGGCACCACGCGCCAGGCCAGCGCACCCTCGCGGGCCACGCTGACGGCCGCGTCCACCTCCGGCAGCGAGGCTGCCGCGGCCAGCGCCACGGCCCGCTCGGGGTCGCCCGGGTCGGTAGAGGGGAGATCCTCGCCGCCGCGCCGATCGACGCCCACGCTAACCGGAACCGCGAGCGGGAGCTGGCGGTCGAGGGCGCTCAGCGCGTCGGCCAGCTGCGCCCGGACCGCGGCCCGGCGCAACTCGAGAATCGGTTCGTTCTGGAACTGCGAGTGGGCGGACACGGGCGGCCCGACCAACCCTAACATCTGTCTCTTATACACATC
>CAXMLR010000491.1:0-2039 GCA_964194275.1 uncultured Solirubrobacterales bacterium | reverse complement strand
CGTCCACGGTGACGATCGGCGGCTGGGGGGCTGCCGGCTTCGTGCCGGCGCAGCTCCTGCGTCCCACCGACCCGGACGGAGTCCGCGCCGGGCTCGAGCGGGCCCGTGAGGCCGGCGGTGCGATCGCGCGAGGGATGGGGCGCTCGTACGGGGACGCGGCACAGCTGACCGGTGGCCTGGTATTCGATCTGACGGCGCTCAAGCACGCCGAGCTCGATCGCCACAGCGGGACCGTCACCGCCCAGGCCGGGATCACGATCGCGGAGCTGCTGGATCAGGTGGTTCCCCAGGGCTGGATCGTGCCGGTCGTGCCCGGGACCCAGCACGTCACGATCGGTGGGGCCATCGCCAGCGACATCCATGGCAAGAACCACGGCACCGCGGGAACCTTCGGCAGCCACGTCCGGGAGATCGGGCTGCTGACTGCCGGCGGCGAGCTGCTCGAGCTCACGCCTGATGACCCCGAGGGCCTGTTCGCGGCGACGCTCGGTGGGATGGGCCTGACTGGAGTGATCGTGTGGGCGCGGATCGCCCTGGCGCCGGCCGCCAGCGCGCTGCTGTCGGTGGACACCGACCGAGCGGACAACCTGGACGACGTACTGTCGCTGCTCTCGCAGCCGGGGGGGCCGCATCGGGTGGCCTGGCTTGACGTCCTCGGGCCGCGGGCCGGGCGCGGGGTCGTCACGCGCGCGGACCTGCTCGGCGGGACCGATGGCGCACCGCGACCAGGCGCTGGCACCAAATCGACCGCGACCGTCCGGGTGAAGGCCACGGTGCCGGCGCGCTGGCCGTCCGCCGTGTTGCGGCCGAGCACGGTGAGAGCCTTTAACGAACTGCACTTTCGCCTTGCGCCACGGCGTGAGCGCAGACACGTCGAGCAGTTCGGGGCGCACATGTTCCCGCTCGATGTTCTCCAGTCCTGGCCGCGGCTCTACGGCCCTCGAGGCTTCGTTCAGTACCAATTGGCGGTCCCGCCCGCGGGGGTGAGCGTCGTCCAGGAGACGATCGAGCTGCTGCGCCGCCGGCGCGTCCCGTGCTACCTGGCCGTGCTCAAGGACTTCGGGCCCGCCAACGGCGCGCCGATGTCGTTCCCGATCGCGGGCTGGACCCTCGCCCTCGACCTGCCGGTCGCCGCGCCCGGTCTCTACCCGGCACTGGAGCAGCTGGATGAGCTGGTGGCCGCCGCCGGTGGACGCGTGTACCTGACCAAGGATTCCCGTCTGCGCCCGGAGACCGTGCGGGCGATGTATCCCGAGCTGCCAGCGTGGCGCCGGGTTCGTGATCAGGCCGATCCAGATGGGCTCTGGCGCTCCGATCTGGCCCTGCGGACAGGGCTCATCGAGCGATGAGCCCCGCCCCGCCCACCCGCGTGCTGCTGCTCGGCGGCAGCTCGGAGATCGGGGTGGCGATCGTCCGCCGGCTGGCTCGCGACGCGCCGGTGCGGTTGTATCTCCTCGGTCGCGACAAGGGTGCCTTGGAGCACGTCGCCGGGGAACTGCGGGGGGAGAACTGGCCCGATGTGGAGGTCGGCTTGCTCGAGGCGGAGGCGCTGGCCTCCCATGAGGCCGCGGTCGCCGCCGCATTCGAGCGCATCGGCGGTTTCGATCTGGCGATCCTCGCGGTGGGTGTCCTCGGCGCTCAGGAGGGACTGGACGCCGAGCCGGCCACGGCGGCGGAGGTCATGCAGGTGAACTTCACCGGCACCGGATCGCTGCTGATGGCGTGCATGCGCGCAATGCGCCGGCAGGGGAGCGGGACGGTCGTCGTCCTCTCGAGCGTCGCCGCCGAGCGGCCGCGGGCCGGCAACGCGATCTACGGGGCGGCCAAGGCCGGTCTGGACGCGCTCGCCCAGGGGCTGGCTGACGCATCGCGGGCCGGCGGACCGCGGGTGCTCGTGGTGCGGCCGGGATTCGTCAGAACACGGATGACGCAGGGTCTCGATGCCGCGCCGTTCGCCACCACGCCGGAGGCCGTGGCCGAGGCGACGGTCCGTGGGCTCTCTGGTCGCGCGCATACGGTCTGGGTTCCGGGCAAGCTCC
>CAXMLR010000490.1:0-2789 GCA_964194275.1 uncultured Solirubrobacterales bacterium | reverse complement strand
CCCCGGCTGGCTTGCCGTAGATCCGCCCGCCGGCCCAGACCACGGTGTCGACCCCCAGCACCCGGGCGTCCGGCGCGACCGCGGCCACGGCGGAGGCCTTGCGGTGCGCATTCTCGAGCACCACCTCGTCCGGCGGCCCGCTCGCCAGCTCTTGAACCTGCGGGACGACGACCGAGAACGCGACTCCGAGCTGCTCGAGGATCGTCCGGCGCTGCGGCGAGCGTGAGGCCAGAATCAGCGGCGGCATCGGCGAGGCGCCAGCGCCGGCCTGAGCGGCCGTGTCCTCACCCAAGGTCCGGGAAGAACAACCCGACCTCGCGGGCGGCTGACTGCGGCGAGTCCGAGCCGTGCACCATGTTCTGGCCAACCGCCACGGCAAAATCACCGCGAATCGAACCGGTCGTGGCCTGCAACGGGTTCGTGGCTCCGATCACCTGACGTGCCGCCTCGATCGCGGCTTCGCCTTCGAGCACGAGGGCGACCAGCGGCCCGGAGGTGATGAAGCTGACCAGCTCCTCGAAGAACGGCTTGCCGTCGTGCTCGGCGTAGTGCTGCTGGGCCAGCTCACGGGTCATCGTCATGTGCTTGAGCGCGGCGAGCCTCAGGCCCTTGCGCTCGAACCTGGCGATGATCTCCCCGGTGAGGTTGCGGGCGAAGGCGTCGGGCTTGACGAGGATGAGCGTTCGCTCCATGTGAAGCTGATCTCCTTGTTGAGAGGACTACGACGTGGCCGAGGGGCCGCCGTGCTCACCGGCCGTGCCCGCCACCGGCTGCTCTGGACTGCCCTCACGACGACGCCGGGCCCGCCGTGGCGTGGCCGGGACCGAGCCGATCTCCGCCTCGCAGTAGGGGCAGACCTTCCAGCTCGGGTCGAGCGGACGCCCGCACGTCTTGCATGGGTCCTTGAGCTTGCGCATACAGCTCGGACAGCGCAGGAAGTCCTTCTCCACCTCGTAGTCGCAATGTGGACACAGGTGGTAGCCCACCTCGGCCAGACGGGCCTCAGCGGCTTGCATCTCAAGCTCACGCTCGCGCACGTCGTCGAGGTACTCGGGCGGCCGAACGATCATGTAGACGATCGTCCCCACGAACGGAAACAGCGACGCGGCCGTTGCGCACCCGATCAGCATCGGGTCGGCGATCCGTCGCCGCGCGTCCGCATATGTCCAGTAGACGAGCGCCAGCCAAATCACCACGAGGAACAGGACGACCAGCGAGACGACGAGGTTGATCGTGCTGTTCTTGATCCCGAAAACGCCGTATAAGGTGAGCATGAGGGGGGCGAGTGTAGTGGGCGGCGGGGTCGTTTTGTGCGGCCAGCCGTGCAAACCTGCGCGGGCGGTGGCTAGGAGTTCGCCGCAGTTTCGCGACCGCCTCCTACGAGTCTCCTAAAGGAATACGCGCCCGAACAGGTAACCGATCCCGAAGAACACGAGGATCACGACCGCGACGATCAGCGCGACGAGGCCGATCATCGTCAGGAAGCTCGGATGGTCGTCTTGATCGTTCACAGCATCGAGGCCCGCTGCCGGCCTTCCGGTGCCAGCAGATCAGCTACAAGATAGATCGAACCGGTGGCCAACACCATCCCCGCCGGACCGGCCAGCTCGCGCGCTCGGGCCAGCGCCGCGCGCGGACCCGCGACCACCTCGGACGGTGGACCGTGCAGCTGACGCGCGAGCGATTGAAGGGTCGGGGGTGGCAGAGCGCGAGGATTCTGACTGCTTGTGAGCACGAGCGCGTCGCAGATCGGCATCAGCCCCGCCAACATGGCCGCCGCGTCCTTATCGTCGAGGATCGAAACCACGGCGACCAGCCGGTCGTGGCCGCGCCCCAACTCCGCCGCGGCCTCTGCCAGCGCCTCCATCCCGTCGGGGTTGTGCGCGCCGTCGAGCAGGGTCAGCGGCGACTGCCCGATGACCTGCATCCGGCCGGGCACACGCACCGATGCAGCTGCCGCCCTCGCGGCAGCGGGATCCAGCTCGCCGAGGTACACCTCGGCCGCCGCGCGGGCCAGGGCGAAGTTGCGCCGCTGGAATGTGCCCGGCGCGCCGACTGGGACGCCGGGGTCGGTTCCCGCCCGCACGATCGGCGAACCTCGCTCGGCGGCGACCGCGACCGCGCGCGCCTGCGCGTCGGGATGCAGGTCCGCGCCGAGCACGAGCGTCGCCCCCTCCTGGACCACGTCCAGCTTCTCGGTGGCGATATCGGTGATCGTCGGCCCGAGCCAGCGCGTGTGCTCGAGCCCCACGCTGGTCAGCACCTGAACCGTCGAGGGGATCACGTTGGTGGCGTCGTAGCGGCCCCCAAGCCCCGCCTCGATCACCCCGACCTCGACTCCCTGCGCAGCCAGCTCCGAGTAGGCAGCCGCGGTCAGCGCCTCGAATTGCGTCACTCGATCGTCGCCCTCCAGCGAGCGGTCGACGAGCTCGGCCGCGTGCGCCGCCCGATCCACCGCGGCGGCAAACGCAGACGGCGTCAAATCCTCATCGTCGATCCGGATCCGCTCGGTGAACGAGATCAGGTGCGGGGACAGGTACGCGCCTGTACGGAGTCCGTGCGCACGCAAGATCGCAGCGATCATCCGCACCGTGGACGACTTGCCGTTGGTCCCAACGACATGGATCGACTTGAACCGCCGCTCCGGATGGCCCAGCGCGGTCATCAGCCGGCGCATCCGGTCGAGGCCGAAGCGCATGCCAAACAGCTCCAGCGAAAGCAGGTAGCGCTCGGCCTCCTCGAAGCTCACAGCGACTCGAGCTCCCGCCGCAGCCGTGCGAGCTTGTCCC
>CAXMLR010000489.1:0-3565 GCA_964194275.1 uncultured Solirubrobacterales bacterium | reverse complement strand
GATGTGTATAAGAGACAGCCCCCGCCCGCAGCGCGTACGCCCCCGCCAACGCCGCGTACGGGGCGTAGGGAGCGAAGAACCGCTCGACCTCGTCTTCGCTCGCACGGGCGCGGGGGTCTCCACCCCGCAGGCGGCCGACCAGCTTCAGGTAGGCGAGGTCCCCGGCCGGCAACTGGTCGAGCCGGCCCTGTCCGGCGCAGGCGAGCATTTGGATCGTCCAGCGGCCGATCCCGGCGATTGCCCGCAGGCGGCTCCAGCCGCGCTCGTGGTCGGGGTGAGCGAGGTCGACCCGACCCGAGGCCACCTCGCGCGCGGCCCGGATCAGAGTCAGCGACCGTCCGTCGGAGAGATCGAACGAGGCGAGCAGGGCCGGACCCTGTCCAGCCACCACCGCCGCCGTCGGCGCGTCGCGCCACCCGCAGTCCGGGCAGTGGCGACCGAGACGCCAGATGAGCCGGCGCTGGATCGCCGCGGCTCGCTCGTATTCGATCAGCTGCTCGCAGATCGCCCACATCAGGGCCTCGAACGGCTCCGGGCGGGCGGCCACCCGCAGCCCCGGATCGGCCCGGACGGCGGCTCCGATCAGCGGGTCGGAGCGAAACCGCTGGTGGAAGTCACGGAGATCGTGGTCGACCCCCAGCGCGCATCTGAGCTTCTCGATCCCCCGCTCGGCGCACTCGCGCTCGCGCGCCTGTGCGCCGAACAGCACGCGATCTCCTGCCAGCTGGGCGACCCGGACGCGGACCGGCTGCTCGCCCACATGCACGAGCCGGTGCAGGACCCCGCCCCGCACACGCATCAGCCCATCCAGGCTGCTGCGCCGCGGGAGCCGAAACGGGGACCGCGGGCGCACCTCGAGGCGCACCTCGAGCAGCGGCCGAAGCGGTGTCACTCGGTCGGCTTGGCGATCAGGTGAACATCGACGAGGAAAGTCCTCGTGCCGACGATCGGCAGCAGGTCGACGGCCCGGCGCGGGGCCGAGCGCTGTGCCCGCGCGAGCTTGCGCGCGCTGTGACGACGGACCAGGGCCAAGGTGGCGGCGCCGGCCACGAAACCTGTGGCCGCGGCTGCGGCGGCCTGGACGGCAGGCAGAGTGGCCGGAACCGGCTGTAGCGGCCGCACCTCGGCGAGCACCGGCACGCCCTCGACGGTTTCCACTTCCTCGTCGAGGCTCACTTGAAGCTCCATCTCGATCCGCTCATCCACGCCGCCACCATGTTGACAGCGTGAGCGGTCATGTCAAAGAAACTTCTCGTACACGCGATAGGTCCGGACGATGCGTCCCCCCATGCCCTCCATCGCGCGGTTCATCGACTTGTTGGATTCGAGGATCCAGCCCATCTCGCCGCCCGACTGTGGCGTCCGCTCGGCCGCGTCGAAGTGCAGCTCGTAGAACTTTGCCGCGATGCCGGTGTGCTGCCACTCGCGCTTGACCCCGAGAGCGAAGACCCGGACCCGGTTGATCTTGCGCCGGTACCACAGCGCCTTGACCCAGCCGAACGGCAGCAGGCGGCCGTTCAGGTGGGCCAGGACCTGGTTGTAGTCCGGAAGAGTCAGCGCCGCGCCGACCGTCTCGCCGTCCTTCTCCGCCACGAACGCCCAGTTCTCGTCGAGAATCGGCTTGAGGTCCTTGGCGTAGTGACGGACCTCGGCCTCGGTCAGGGGAACGAAGCCCCAGTTGCGCTCCCACGCCGCGTTGTAGACCTCGAGGAAGCGGTTGATCTCGGCCTCCATGTGCTTCTTGCGCATCGGGCGAACGGTGATGCCATGCTTGGCCTCGACGTCGGCGGCCATCCGCCAGATCGCCTCATGGACCCGGCCGCGGTCGGACACCTCGAGATTCCACATGTACAGGTCCATCGCCTTGGTCAGGCCGGCCGACTCGATCAAGCTGGGGTAGTAGCGGTGCTGCCAGTTGGTGAGGATCGTGGGGAACAGGTCGTAGCCATCGACCAGCACTCCGCACTCGTCGTTGGTGGTGAAGTCCATCGGCCCGACCATGCGGTCGCGGTCTCGCGCCCGCAGCCACGCCTCTGCGCCGGCCAACAGCGCGTGAGCCGCTTCCGGATCTTCTTCGCACTCAAAGAAGCCGAACATCCCCCACTCGTGGTTCTGGAACTCGTTGAAGTGCTGGTCGATGTGGGCGGTGATGCGACCCACCGCCCGGTCCCCGCGCCAGGCGAGAAAGTACTCGGCCTCAGCGTGCTCGAAGAACGGGTTGCGCTGGCGATCGAAGAAGCGCTTGCGCTCGAACAGCAACGGGGGAACCCAGTTGGGCTCGTTACGATAGAGCCGCCACGGCAGCTTGATGAACGTCTTCATGTCGCGATCGGACGCGACTGCGCGGACTTCCAGAGCCATAGCGCGGGAAACTACATGCCAACTTCGATCGATGTATTCGCCAAGGCTCGGGAATTCGAGCGGCTCGAGCTGCTGGCCGCCGCCCGCGAGCTGGACATGCTGCCCTACTTCAGGGTGCTGGAAGGGCCGACGCTGCCCGTGGTGGAGATGGAGGGCAAGCCGAGAATCATGCTGGGGTCGAACAATTACCTCGGCCTCACCGGAGACGAGCGGGTCAAGCAAGGCGCGCTCGACGCGCTGAACCGGTACGGCACCGGCCTCACCGGCTCCCGCTTCCTCAATGGCACGATCGACTTGCACCTGGAGCTCGAGCACGAACTGGCCGAGTGGTTCGGAACCGAGGCCGCGCTCGTATTCACGACGGGCCACCAGGCCAACCTGGGAGCGCTGGGGACGATTCTCGCCCCCGGGGACACGGTGGTGGCGGATTCCGGCGATCACGCGTCGATTCTCGACGGCTGCATCCTCTCGCGGGCCAAGCTCAGGGTCTTCCGTCACAATCGCCTCGACCGGCTCGAGCACGCGTTGGAGAAGGCGGTAGCCGACGGCGGCGGGATCCTGATCGTGGTCGACGGCGTGTTCTCGATGGAGGGCGACGTCGCCCCCCTGGCGGAGATCGCGGAGCTGGCCTCCCGGTACGGCGCCCGGCTGATGGTCGACGAGGCTCACGCCCTCGGGGTACTCGGCGCGCGCGGGGCCGGGAGCTGCGAACTGCTCGGCGTGGAGGATCGCGTCGATCTTCGGATGGCGACGTTCTCGAAGTCGCTGGCCTCCTGCGGGGGGGTGATCGCAGGACCGGCTGACGTGATCGAGTTCTTGCGCATCTCCTCCCGGCCGTTCATGTTCACCGCTTCTGCGGTTCCCGCTGCGGTCGGCGCAGCGCTTGCGGCGGTGCGGATCTGCCGCTCCGACGAGGGTCGGCGGCTGTTCGCTCGGGTGCTCGACAATGCGCGCTACCTGCATCGTGGGCTTTCCGAGCTCGGCTTCAAGGTGGTGGAGCCCACCCGGCTGGCCGACGGCACCGAGATCCTCACGCCAGTCGTCCCCGTCGTCGTCGGCGACGATTGGCACGCGGGCCTGCTCTGGAAGGCTCTCTACGACGCGGGGGTTTTCGTCAATACCGCGCTCCATCCGGCGGTCCCACCCGGTGGCGCGCTGCTGCGCACCAGCGTGATGGCGACCCACGACGAGCCGGTGCTCGACC